>JAGWYI010000409.1 GCA_018969455.1 Bacteroidota bacterium
CCGGCCAAAGTTTCATTTACCGATGATGCCTATTTAATTGAAATTGAAAAAGCAGCTATTTTCAGCAATTTCCTGGGTATTAAAAACAAATTGAGCGAAATCCCTCCTGGGCTTTCCGTAACCATCGATTTGACAAATACGAAATTGGTCGATCACTCGGTCATGGAAAGTATCCACCATTTTCAACATGACTATATCGCAGCAGGCGGAAAAGTAGAGATTATTGGCCTCGATGGGCACCAATCCTTTACAAAACACCCGCTTTCTGCCAGAAAGAAATCAAATAAAACCCCGGGAGCTTAACAAAATAACCAACATTGGAGGAAAAGACACGTTTGGGCTAAATTGAATGCCGGAGCGTGTCTTTTCAAGCCCCCAGAACCTGTATCATTTTGATGATTCAAACAAATAAATATGCAAAGCGATAATCATGCATTTGACGAGGCACATGTTTTACACGATTTAAAACATTATTTGCCTGCTCAAACTCCCCTGAAAGACTTTATTCACCACAATTCCTTGCATGCCTTTCAGGATCAAAAATTTTATGAAGGCATCTTCAAAGCCTCCAAAGCGTTTGGCTTTCAAGTCACCCTGCAATTGTCTGACTACCGCCGCCTCTATGAAATTGGCCGAATCAAGCCTGCCGTACTTGAAAAAGTCATCATAGAAAAAAAGGGAATAGAAAATCTGGAACCGTGGCGTGAAAAAGCCCTGCGACAGGGTTATGATGAAAACAACGACCCGCGAATAGGGTACTTACGGGCACGGTGGAAAGATTATTACAAAATTGACCTCGATACCCTGGTACATCCCCTGCTCTTCCGTATCTTATGCAGTTATCTCGATCAGGGGGTAGCCATTCAGGAGTTTCCCTCTACCCCCATGGGATTCCTGAAGGCCATGATTGATCTGGAGCAGCACAGCTTTACCAGTTTCTTTAAAACCGCCCGCGCGAAAAAACTGCTGCTCGCCGAAAACCACAGCATAAGCGACCTGCTTGATATTGTTGTAGGTGATCCGAAATACTATGCACAATACCTGTTTGATCAACAATTCAGCCACCGGGGCTGGTCGGGAATGGCTGCCATTCTGGGCGAACGTCCCGATTCCAATATGAATGTCAAACGCATCAATCTGGATGAGTTGATTATTTTTGAATTGTTGATGGAAATTGATGCCCTGGATTACAAATTTGGGCAAGGATGGCAACCTTTGGCGCATCACTTCAACGAACCGCCTGTTGACATTCTGGCAGAAGTACCCCGCACAGAATTACAGGAAATATTCATGATTTGGCAAGACGCGTTTGAGTGGAGTTATTACGATGAAGCCCTTTCAGGTATTGAACAATTAAAACAGAGGCAAAAAAGCGGGGACAATGCCAAGAGTTTTCAGGCGATTTTTTGCATCGATGAACGGGAATGCTCGCTGCGTCGACATGTTGAAGCCGCCGACAAGCAATGTGAAACCCTGGGAATGCCTGGCTTTTTTGGCGTGGAATTCTTTTTTCAACCCGAAAATGCCAAATTTTACGACAAACTCTGCCCGGCGCCCGTTACGCCCAAGTTTCTCATCAAAGAATACGATGTTCAGGACGAACGCGCACACGACCTGATGTATACCAGCACTTCCCATACCCTGTGGGGCGGCTATTTGGCCTCCTTTACGTTTGGTTTCTGGGCACTTCTGCGCTTGTTTGCCAATATTTTCCGCCCCAAAATGAGTCCGGCCATTTCCAATGCCTTCGCACACATGCACAAGCATTCGAAATTGACGGTGGAAAATAAAAATCCGGAAGACCGCGAAAATGGCCTGCAAGTTGGTTTTACCATCGATGAAATGACGGTCCGTGTGGAATCGGTATTGCGTGGAATCGGACTGATTCGCGATTTTGCCCCCATTGTTTATTTCGTTGCGCATGGGTCGAGCAGCGCCAACAACCCGCATCATGGCGCTCACGATTGCGGCGCTTGTTCTGGCCGCCCCGGCTCGGTGAATGCTCGTGTGATTACCATCATGTGCAACCATCCGGCTGTAAGGGCCAATTTGCGTACCAGAGGCATCGACATCCCCGATACTACCCAATTTGTTGGCGGGCTGCACGATACAGCCAGCGATTTGATCGACTTTTTCGATGAAGACATCCTGACGCCCCTCAATGCAAGCGCACACGAATCCCATTTGAAATCTTTTGAAATCGCCCTCAACAACAACGCCAAGGAACGATCGCGCCGATTTGCATCCATTAACACCCGCCTCAGCCTGGAAGCCGTACGTGAAGAAATCCGGAAACGCTCTGTTTCCCTTTTCGAACCTCGGCCCGAACTCGGACACGGCACTAATTCCTTGTGTATTGTAGGGCGGCGCAGCCTGACCAAAGGTTTGTTTTTCGACCGACGTGCCTTCCTCAATTCCTACGACCCGACCACCGACCCGGAAGGCAAATTGTTGCTCGGAATTATGCGTCCCGTTGCACCAGTTTGCGGCGGCATTAATCTGGAATATTATTTCTCCAGGGTGGATAATTACAAACTCGGCGCCGGAACCAAACTACCGCACAATGTGATGGGACTGATCGGTGTTGCCAACTCCAGCGACGGCGACCTCCGACCGGGTTTGCCTCTGCAAATGATTGAAGTACACGATCCCATTCGACTCCTCGTCATTGTGGAACACCGCCCCGAAATTGTCCTGAAAACCATCCAAAGCTCGCCCGATATGTACGAATGGTATGTCAATGAATGGGTTCACATTGTGGCAGCAAACCCCGACGACAACCAGTTTTATTATTTTAAAAACGGATCTTTCCAACGCTACGAAACGGTAATCAAACATGTGCCCATCGTAGACAACACCTTGCACCTGATCGAATCGGCTAAGGAAATGGAAACCAATCACATCGTAGACGCAACCCAGGAAAACCTGCCCATCTACATCATCGAATCGTAATCATGGAACAAATCCTTCAAATATTCGTACTTCTGCCCCTGCTGGGCTACTTAATAAGCCTGCTTATTCCAGGAAAAAAGGAAAAGTGGCTCTCCCTGGCAAGCATCACCACCCTCGCAATGCACATGGGAGGCTTTTTTGCATTCGCACTCTTTTGGATGGTGGAAGGCCAACCCAAACTGAATTATCTCTTCCTCGAATTATACCAAACCGAGGAATTCAGTTTTTTTATCGATTTTTACTTTGATCGCGTCACAGCGGCCTACATGGCCGTGGCTTCAGTGCTAACCTTCCTGGTTGCCATCTTCAGCCGATACTATTTGCACCGTGACCCAGGGTTCAAACGCCTGTTCAACAACATCCTGTTCTTCTATTTTGGGCTGAACCTGATTTTGTTATCAGGCAATTTCGAAACCTTTTTCGTTGGCTGGGAAATTCTGGGAATTACGTCTTTCCTGCTGATTGCATTTTACAGAGACCGCTATCTGCCTGTTAAAAACGCATTAAAAGTTGTATCTATCTATCGTTTGGGCGATTTAAGTATCCTGATTGCCATTTGGCTGATACACCACCTGCTGCACCAAAACATTACTTTCGCCAAACTGAATGATGCCGCTTTTATCGATCAAACCCTGGGTCACGATTTTTATGGCAGTCTTGTCGTGTGCAGCCTGTTCTTATTGGCTGCTGCCATTAAATCGGCTCAATTCCCCTTCTCTTCCTGGCTGCCTCGTGCCATGGAAGGCCCAACAACCTCGAGTGCAATATTTTATGGTTCACTTTCGGTTCACATCGGTGTGTTTCTGTTGATGCGTACCGCTCCAATTTGGGAACATTTCCCAATAATCCAGATCGCAATCGGGTTGCTCGGACTGGTAACCGCCCTTATTTCAGCCTCTATCGCCAATGTGCAACCAACTGTCAAAACCCAAATTGCCTATGCATCTATTAGCCAAATTGGCATCATGCTTATTGAAGTAGCGCTCGGCTGGTACAGTATTGCTTTGGTTCACTTTGCAGGAAATGCCTTTTTGCGTACCTACCAATTGCTGGTGTCGCCATCGGTTCTGAGCTATATGATTCATGATCAGTTTTACAATTTTGCACCAAAGCCGCATAAACCTTTGCCCGAAAAGGCTAAAAAATGGCGCTATTCCTTGTATATTCTCAGCATCAAAGAATGGAACCTGGATTTTTTTCAATTCCGATACCTTTGGACGCCTTTCAAATGGGTTGGCCGCCAACTGGATTTTCTCAACAATCGAATCTTTATCTTCATTTTCGGGGCCTTTTATCTGGCCGGAGTCATTTTGTTTATCTGGGAAGGTAAGGCGCATTGGGAACTGTTTAAATTTTT
>JAGWYI010000410.1 GCA_018969455.1 Bacteroidota bacterium
TGCGTAACCCAAAAATAATACATCTGCCAAAGCCACAGAGCGCCAAACATAATAAAAAAAAGGGATTTGCAGTCGAATTTTCGGTAGAATGGTGAAAAGATCGATTACAAACCCCTTTTTATCGGTGAATTTGCCTGAATGTGTTACAAATTAAGCAAGAAACCAATCGTAAAATTGGCATCCCAGTCGAACACAAACTGTTTGCAACCGGTAGCATCAGCGATGGCAGCATATATATTCAAGCCCGCTTTCTGCTTTTCTCCTTCTGCCTTATAATCTGAAGGTGCTTTTAAAACGGTGTAGCGTTCTTTGCCACTGCGCACCTGTTTGGCCAGTTCGTAAGGTATCCCGCCGATGATAAAACAGGTTGAACGCAAATTGGCAGGGACCTGTTTTGCCTTGGCATTTACCTCCTGATAAACAGCATTATCGGTCAAATTGTTTTGATAATATTTGGCGCCAGGCGCTTCCAAAGCACCCGATGGCAGCCAGGAGATTTTGGTGTTGCCTGAACCAATGTCTACCACAAATGCTTTGTTGTTGAATTTTGAGGGCAACACGGCACGCAAGGCGAGTTTAGCCTCTTGTTGCGGTGTAACTTCATTCACAAAATAACCAAGCGATTTGAGGTGGCTGCTAATTTTATCGGTAATCTCTACTTTTTTGGCTCCAGAACTGATCACAAAATGGATATCCTTCGGCCCAACACCATAACCCAGCATATCGGCTATGTAGCGCTTCAATCCACTTTTGATGTCATCATCGGTTGCCAGCTTTTCATACACCAGGGAGGCGCCATACTCTGCTTTTTCCAATCGCCAGTTTTTATCCCCATCTACTTTGATGATAAAGGAATTGAAACCGGTTGCTCCCATTTCAACAACGCCTTTTAACCTGCCTGCTACAGGTGCTTCCGGTGTATAACTAAATGACTCGGGGGTAAAACTACTCGATTTGCCCCAAGGCATTGCTCCGGTAGTGCTACCGCCACTACCAGCCGTGTTGTCTGTTGGCGCTCCTGATACAGTGGTTTCTTCCGGTTTGCTTGCGCCGGATTTTCCTAAATTGGGTAAAAACGTGCGTACCGCGAAAAACACACCCACCACAATGGCAATAGTGATGAGCAGGCGGGAAAAAGTGGTTAATCGTGCCATAGTTGAAATTTTAATGGTTGGTAATTGAACATTTGTCCGCTCAAATGTAGGTCCTTCAAGCCATTCTGTCAATGATTATTGGGAATCACCCGACAAGTTTGGCCTCAATTTCTACTACAATCCGGCAAGCTTCGACCAACAGATTCCATCCAGTAATTAAAAACCAACTATCTTTGCTGGCTAAACCGGATTTTTTTTTGTCGAAATCAATTTTCTTATGCCTACCAGTTCGAACAAACTCCTTTCAGATCGTGTGCAAAATTTGTCGGAATCGGAAACCCTCAAAATGGCGCGTATGGCGCGTGAGTTGCGCGCACAAGGCCACGATGTAATCAGCCTGAGCCTGGGCGAACCTGATTTTGACACACCAGAACACATCAAATCTGCTGCTTATCAAGCACTTATAGATGGATATACCAAATATACACCTGTGCCTGGTTTGCCCGAACTTACTAAAGCCATCAGTGAAAAATTCAAGCGCGACAACCACCTGGATTACCAACCCGACCAAATTGTGGTGAGCAATGGGGCCAAACAAACGGTTTACAACCTCTGCCAGGCGCTACTCAACCCGGGCGATGAAGCCATTTTGCTCGCCCCTTACTGGGTTTCTTATTATGAAATAATTAAAATGGCTGAGGCCACTCCCGTTCCGGTTTATGCCGGTGTCGATCAGGACTTCAAACCAAGCCCCGATCAGCTTGCCGCGGCCATTACGCCCCGAACCAAGTTTATTATTTTCTCCTCGCCTTGCAACCCAACCGGATCGGTCTTTACCCGCAAAGAACTACAGGCCTTTGCGGATGTTTTAAGCAAATTTCCCGATTTGTTGGTTATTAGCGACGAAATTTATGAATACATCAATTTTACCCATGAACATGTGAGCATCGGAAGTCTGGAAGGAATGATCAACCGTACCATTACCATCAATGGCTTTGCCAAAGGATTTTCCATGACAGGCTGGCGACTGGGCTATATGGGAGCCCCCAGATATATTGCCGATGCCTGCGCTAAAATTCAGGGCCAGGTAACTAGTGGCGCCTCCGCTTTCGGACAAAAGGCAGGCGCGGTGGCGCTCATGAGCGACCTCTCCCCAACTTTCCACATGCGGGAAGCTTTCCGAGAACGCCGCGATATTGTGCTTTCTTTATTGGAAGAAATCCCCGGAGTAAAAGCCAACCATCCTGATGGCGCTTTTTATGTTTTCCCTGATATTAGTGCCTATTTCGGCAAAAGCGATGGAACAGTTACGATCCATAATGCCGATGATTTTTGCGATTATGTCATGATGCACGCCTATGTCGGACTGGTTTCAGGATCGGCATTCGGCGATCCGGCTTGTTTCCGTTTGAGCTATGCAGCCTCCGAAGCCCAGCTCCGAGAAGCAATTAGCCGAATGAAAACCGTGCTGGCACGCCTGAAGTAACGTGAATAAATGCCGTTATACCAGAATTCACCGGATTTTGTGGATAAATCAGGATGGATTTCGATGATTTATAATGATTTACAAAGATCGTTATGCACAAAATCTGGCGACGAAAAATATAACAAGCATCGTTATCCGGAGGCGCTGATCGCCAAGGACTCAGGCCTCCTGTTTACACATAAAAAAGGCAGCATACACTGTAGCACAAATCAAGACCTGAAATCGGAACGCAAAAGCAGGGTGTTTTCCCCAAAATACTCCTTAAATGCCAATCCAAAGGTCCCTACATTGCTGAAACCAACCAACTCGGATATGGCTTGAGGTGTTCCGGCTCTGCGGTCGAGTAAGAATTTGGCCTTCTCCAAACGCATCTCCCGAATGAGTTGTACGGGCTCTTTCCCCGTGAGCACCATCAATTTTTTGTAAAAATGTTGCTTGCTCAATTGAAGATGCTTGGCCAGAAACTCGGCAGAAAAATCGGGATCGGCAAGATTCCTTTCGATGTACCCAACTGTGGTTGTTATAAATGAATTATCTATACTTATTTTATGTTCAGAGAAATACAAATGTAAAAATCGCTGAAATTCGGCGTGCTTGGCTTTTCGACTGTCAAGTAAGCGCTGTATCGAAGCGTCAAAATGATCATCGAGAATAGGCCGGGTAAACCACACATCCGCGCCCGCACGCAAGGCATCCAGTTTTCCCTCATTGCCGTGATGATCACTCAACAACACAATTGGAATATGACTGGTTTTATCCGATAACTTCAACTGTCTTGACACATCAATTCCGGTTTTCCCATTTAAAATGGCATCGCACACGATAAGATCGGGTAAAAGCGCTTGCGCCATTTGCATGCCTTCTGTGGGCGTTGCTGCTGTTTCAATCTGGAACCGATCGGCCAAAAGAGATTTTAAATACAAAATAATTTGTCGATTGGGTTCGATAATCAGGGCTATTTGCGAAGGAGGCTCCCCCAAACCACCTCCCTGAGGCGCCAATACAGGCTCAAGCCTCAACACACGCCCGGGCGCTTCACTTTTCGGTTCGATGCCAGAAACACCAAGGGGTGGCGTTTCAAAAGGAAGCGATGCATTGTTTTTTAAACGACCTTGCACCAGTTCCATTTCAACTTCCTTCTTTTTCAACTTCGTACGCCAGCGCCTGCTGGTATAAAAATTGGAAAATACCAGGGAAAGCAGAACAAGTAGCAAACAAACACCTAAAAGATAGGCCTTTTCACGTTCCAGCTGAAAATAGGACGCCTGTTGAGCCAATTCTCGCTTGCGCAACTGAATTAAGGAATCCAATTGTTGCTCAATGATCCGTTTTTCTTTACGTTGCGCCCGCGCCCGAATCGAGTCTTGCGCAACATTCAACATCTGTTGCACACTCAAGGCCAAATCGGGCAAGTCCCACCTGCCACACTCCTTTACCAAAACACCCAACAAGGCTGCTTTGGTTTCCGGGTTGGGATCGCGACGCGCACTCAATTCTGCCTCGGAAAGCATCAATGTCGCACTGCGATCATCCAGATTTGCTTTGTATATATTCGAAATAAGGGATAATGCCTCAGGGCTAATTGGCATTTTATGGCGCCCAATAAAATCCCGGTACCATTCCGCCTCAACCTGCGCCTGCTCTGCATTGCCCGCCTGAAACAGGTCGCGCATGAGCTGAATTCGATTGTTGGCCGTATCCAACACCGCTTTGCTTTGTGCTCCAAG
>JAGWYI010000411.1 GCA_018969455.1 Bacteroidota bacterium
TGTGGATCATTTCAACGTACAAATCCAATCCGATCAAAGGGAATCTTATCTGTTGCTGATCAATGATGCGCAGGGGAAATTGGTGTACAGCCAGTCGTTTGAACAAGCTGGCGTTTCATCGCAGATGGTTAAATTCGGGAAACTACCTGCGGGTAATTATATGGTGACTTTATTGAGCAAGGAAGGGAAAGCGGCGAAATGGATGGTGGTTTCGGAGTAGGAATCTGAAATAAATTAAATTGGTCATAAAAACGCCCCAAGTGAAACCGCTTGGGGCGTTTTTATAGGCTTAGGCATATTTCGAAGGATTGGTATTTATTCCCTTGAATCATCAGCGCAAGGCGCCGACTTCGATGCAGTCCCACCTTTATACTTGGCGCTACGTGCTTTTTAGCCTATATTTTGATTATCACCCTTCAGTATAATTGCAGGGCTTTCAAAACACGTTTGTATCAGAAGTGCTTTTTCAGACTGTTGAGGTATTTAACGAAAAACGTTTACTGAATCAAAATTTTCGAAATCCAAAATGCATCTTCATCCGTCACAAATTTTACCACATACGATCCGGGTTTGGGAATAATTAGATCGTAAGTTTTTGTATAAACGGGTGCGTTTTCCGTACAAACGCAGCCATCATATTGGGCAATTACGCGCACCTGAATCGTATTGCTGTCCAGTTTGGTTTCGAAATAGCCAAATTGGCCGCAGCCATTGATACAGGCAAACTTGATAGGCACCGGAATCACCTGGTTCACCAACCCTGAATCGGGTAAAGACGCTTCGATTAAGCGTGCGCGTTCAAAATACATACAATTGTCGGAGTCGTTCCTGGAACAGGCAGCAGACACCATTACAATGAAAAGGATAAAAATTCCAGAATAGTACATGGGTTTGACTTTTATAAATGGTTCATTGAATATACAGGTAGTACGAAAAACCGGGAACAATGGTTGGGTAGTGTGCCATAATGGATTAAACTTGGTATAATTTACTTTAGCGCCTGTTTTTATAAGCCTATACAGCGCCCCAGCGTGCAGCGCATTCGACCCCAATCATTGAAAATTGCCATTCAGTTTTAAGGGCCTATCTCCTAAAACAGTTCCAACTGCTCCCCCGATGGCAACAACTGAAACGATTTGCGGTGGTATTCGGTAACGCCATAGATGCGGATCGCTTCCCGGTGGGCTTTGGTCGGGTAGCCTTTGTTCACTGCCCAGGCGTATTCCGGGTGGGCAACGTGCAATTGTTCCATATATTCATCCCGGTGGGTTTTGGCCAAAATGGAAGCGGCCGCAATGGCGGCATATTTGCCGTCGCCCTGCACCACGCAAGCGTGCGGAATACCGGGATAAGATTTAAAGCGGTTGCCGTCGATCAATAAAAACGCCGGAGTTTGTTGCAAGTTGGCCACCGCACGGTGCATGGCCGCAAACGAGGCGTTCAGGATGTTGATTTCGTCTATTTCGGGGGCCTCGAGGCGGGCAACGGCCCAGGCAAGCGCCTCCTGCTCGATCACTTCCCGCAAGGAATTGCGCTGCTTTTCCGAGGTTTTTTTGGAGTCGTTCAACCAGGGGTGGTAAAAATCGCTGGGTAAAATTACGGCCGCCGCAAATACCGGTCCGGCCAGACATCCGCGTCCGGCTTCGTCGCAACCGGCCTCGAGCCGGTCTTCGTGCATAAAGGGCAAAAGCATGGGGCGAAGGTAGGATTTCCGCGATAATTGACAAGTTGCGAAAAGGCGGCGTATTCCGCAGGGGTTGGCGTATTTTTGCCGCAAATTTTGGTCAATGAACAGCAACATCGATTCCGTTCAACTTCGGGAACTGCATTTTGAACTTTTGTACCCGGCCGCCCGGATTCAGGCACGGGTGGAGGCCATCGGGCAGGCGCTCAGCCAAAGCCACGCAGGCAAAAATCCCATATTTCTGAGCATCCTGAGCGGTGCTTTCGTGTTTGCCTCCGACCTGATCCGCTGCTACCAGGGCGATTGCGAGGTGTCTTTTGTCAAACTGAGTTCGTACAGCGGCACTGCGTCGAGCGGAGCGGTACAAACGGTGTTCGGATTGGGACAAAACCTCAGCGAGCGCCACGTTGTTGTGGTGGAAGATATTGTAGATACCGGCCGAACCCTGCATTATTTCCGGGGCCTGCTGGAAGAACAACAACCTGCCTCCATCACGGTGGTGACCCTGCTGCGCAAACCCGATGCCCTGGAGTTTCCGGTTCCGTTGGACCACATCGGGTTCGATATTTCCAACTTGTTTGTGGTAGGGTATGGACTGGATTACGACGGACTGGGCCGCAACCTGCCGGGCATATACCAGTTGAAGGAACAATTGTAGGCGCTAGGGCAACACCCCGTCTTGCTGCATGCGCGTCAGATACTTTTCGGCGCCTGCCTTGTTGGGGTGCATGAAATCGCCAAAAAGGGCCGGATCCTGCAAGGCATTGCGGTAATCATATACCGGGAGGCCGGTGGCTTGTTCCACGGCCTGTTTCAAATCGTCCAGCTGTGTTACGCGAAAGCCCGGGCAATAGGGCCCGATAACGCAATAAACGGTTACGCCTTTTCCCCGGGCGTAGGCCACCGTTTCTTTCAAGGATTCCACCAGTTCGGGGTGTACTTCGAGGGGATAGCTGTTTTCTGTTGCTTTTCTGGCTAATTCTGGCTCAATCTGTCGGTCGAGCAGCCAGTCTTTGTCGCTTTTGCGGGCGTGGAAGAGGGCGCGCTGGAAAATTTCGTTGTTGAAACGGTACAAATGCGTTACATCCCCGGCTAAACGCCCGGCAGGCTGTCTTTCCTCCAACAAAGCATCAAGCCGGGGCGATGCACTGACATAGGTGGAAAAACCCGACAAAAGCGGATCGTTGTGCCGGTCGCATATCGTGATGTCTATGATAAGCCGCTCGGGCGCCGGGTAGCGGTCGAGGTAGTCGCCCGCGAGCGCCTGCGCGAGTTCCATGGGCAGACCGTTGTAACTGAGGTTAAAAGTGCTTTTTCCGGTATTTTTTTCAATCCAGGGCTCGTAGAGCACCAATCCGCGCGAATTGCCGAGCAGCAGGATTTCCGCATTTGCCTTTCCCGCGTACAGGCGCGCGTAGCGGAACTGGCTGTTCAATGCCACTTTTTGAAGGGCTGCACCGCCCAGTCGATCGCCGGCGAGCACCACCAGGGCCAGAAGCAGGAACCAAAGCAGGTGTTTCATGGGTTAAAACTGAAAATAAATGAAAGCATTGGATCCAAATGTGCCCATAAAGGCGAGCATCCACAGCAGCAGGGCAAACAGGGCCAGGCGCAGGCCCGGGCGTTGCAACTGCCACTGATTCCAGGGTATCCATTGTTTGCTGAATTCTACGCTCAGGAGCATGCCAATGAGCAGGATGCCCTTCACCGCCTGAAACTTGTTTACGACGGCGCCCCAATGGAAATTGCGGCCGCTGCCAATGCCCGATAGCACGGCATTGGCGGTTTCAAAACTGCGCGCGCCCATGCTGCCGGCACGAAAATAAACCCAGGCAAACAAGGTGAGCGCAAAAACGGTTCCTACGGCGAGCGCCTGGCGCAGCAAGGCCGGTAGTTGCAGGAAATCGGCCGTTTTTTGCCAAAGGGGTTGCACAAAACGCTGTAAAATCAGGTAAAAACCATGCAAAAAGCCCCAAAACACAAAGGCCCAGTTGGCGCCGTGCCACAAGCCGCCCAAAAGCATGGTGATCATGTTGTTGCGGTAGGTGTTCCACTTCCCGTGCCGGTTGCCGCCGAGCGGAATGTACAGGTAGTCGCGCAACCAGGAGGAAAGCGAGATGTGCCATCGGGTCCAGAATTCGCTGAAGCTGGCGGAGAAATAGGGCGTTTTGAAATTTTCGGGAAATCGATACCCCATGATGCGGGCCATGCCGATGGCGATGTCGGAATAGCCGCTGAAATCGCAATATATCTGAAAGGCGTAAAAAAACGCGCCAAGCAAGAGGTGCAGGGATCCGAAAGTCTGGGGCGCATCAAAACACTGATCCACAAAAGGCGCCAGAGAATCGGCCACCACACATTTTTTGAAATAGCCCCATAATACGCGGCCTAGTCCGCTGTACAGGCGTTCCCATTCAAAGGGGCGTTCTATGTGAAACTGGGGCAAAAGGTCTTTGGCGCGCACAATGGGTCCGGCCATCAATTGGGGCCAAAAACCCACAAAAGTGGCATATTTGAGTAAATCCCGCTCCGCCTTCAGGTCGCCCCGATAGATTTCGAGGGTGTACGACATGCTCTGAAAGGTGTAGAAAGAAATGCCTACCGGCAAAATGATG
>JAGWYI010000412.1 GCA_018969455.1 Bacteroidota bacterium
GATACGGCAACGCTTATGGATTTTCGGGTCGATCAGGCCGGAGACACCCGTTTTGTATATGTGTTGCCCTTCTCCGAAAACCGCGCTTTGGTGGAATACACCATTTTTTCACCCCAATTGTGCCCTCCGGAAGATTATGATGCCGCCTTGCGCGCCTACTTGCGCGATTTTTTAAACATCGAACAATACACTGTGGCGGAAACGGAATTCGGGGTGATTCCTATGACCGATTACCCTTTTTCGCCCAAACAAACGGGCCGTGTGGTGCACATTGGCGCAGTGGGCGGATTTGTCAAGGGCTCCAGCGGCTATGCCTTCAAACGCACACGCCGAAAATTGCGCCATTTCGTGCAGGATTGGGCCGCAAGTGGCACGCCGCACCCGCAACTTTTGGCTTCAGCCTACCGGTTTCGCCTCTACGACAGCATCATGTTGCAAGTTTTGCGCAAAAAATGGTATCCGGGCCGCCAATTTTTTACTGATTTATTTCAAAAACAGCCCGCAACACGCATTTTTCGTTTCCTCGACGAAGAGAGTACCTTTGCAGAAGAGTTGCAGGTGATGTACACGCCGCCTTCCCGACCCTTTTTAAAGGCCGTTTGGCGCCGCATCCCCCATATGCACCGTTTATAAAGCTCAAATAAAATAAATGGAGCCAATAAAAAGCTGGCGGGTGGGAATCACCGGCGGCATCGGAACCGGCAAAACCACCGTTTGCCAACTGTTTGAGATCCTGGGTATTCCAGTTTATGACGCCGATTACTGGGCCAAATGGCTCATAGGCCACGATCCGACCCTGAAAGCCGGCATAACAGCCTTGCTCGGGGCCGATGCCTATTTGCCCGATGGCAGTTACAACCGCCCCTGGGTGGCGCAGCAAGTATTTTCCGATCCCGCCCAATTACAGGCACTCAACCACTTGGTCCATCCGGCAGTGGAAAAGCACAGCGCAGCATGGAGCCAGGAAATGACCGAAAAAGGCGCCCCATATACCCTCAAAGAGGCCGCCTTGATGATAGAAAGCGGCAACCACCGCAAGATGGATTTGCTTATTTTGGTCACCGCACCTGAAGAATTGCGCATCCAACGGGTGATCCAGCGCGACGGAATCACCCCCGAACAGGTGCGCGCACGCATAAACGCCCAAATGCCCGAGGCCGAAAAAATCCCTTTCGCCCACTTTATCATCCAAAACGATGGCGCCCACAGCCTCGTAAAACAGGTTTGGGAAATAAACCAACAGATCCTTCAAAAAATATTTGGATAAAAAGCAGATTATTTTTTACCTTTGCAGCCCGAATTTGAAAGAATTAACAATTTGCACTGCATACAATGAAAAAAGATATCCATCCGGCTTCTTACCGTCTGGTCGTTTTTAAAGACATTGCCACTGATGACATGTTTTTGGGAAAAACCTGCACCAACTCCCGCGAAACCATCGTATGGGAAGACGGCAACGAATACCCTCTGGTTAAAATGGAAATTTCGGCTTACAGCCACCCGTTTTTTACCGGTAAAATGAAATTTGTCGACACCGCTGGCCGTATCGACAAATTTAACAAAAAATTCGCAAAATTCGCGAAGTAATTGCGCAAACTTTGCGTTGTTGGAAAGTCCCGATAGGCTACGGCAGATTGGGACTTTTTTTTGTTCAAGTCCTATGCTGAATATCATCCTCTTCGATTCCGACGCGCGCTCCAATTTGCTTCCGCTCACCGCAACCCGCCCCATGGGAGAGTTGCGGATTGGTATTTTAACCATCCGCGAGAAATGGGAACGCATGCTGCGCGGCTCTGTTTCCTACATCACACAAGAGTACCTGCAAGACAAGTACCCCATCCACATTGAGGAAGACAATGTCATCATCAATGCCGGTGTGTTGCCCACAGACGCCCTGGCCGCTAAAATCAGCGCCCTCAAACAAAACGAAGCCCTGCTGCTCGGCGACGAACTCATCGCAGCCCGACTCAATGAAGCACGCTTCGAACACCTCATCGAAGACGAAGAAGTGCACGAAATGCAGGGCGTGTCGCTCGAAGGCCTCGCGTTCACAACCATCGAACAACTCCACCAACTCACCCACCTGGCCGGAAAATCCTTCGAAGCAGATTTTCAAATGCTTACTTCCGGCCGCGCATCCCAACCGCTGTCGCCAAGCAATCAGGTCGTAGGCAAACGCGAGCGCATCTTCCTCGAGGAAGGCGCCAAAGCCGAATGTTGCATTTTCAACACCAACGACGGCCCCATCTACATCGGCAAAAACGCCGAAGTAATGGAAGGCAGCATCCTGCGCGGCCCCGTATCCATCGGCAATGATTCTATGGTAAAAATGGGCGCCAAAATATACGGCCCCACCATCATCGGCCCCGGGTGCCGGGCCGGCGGTGAAATTACCCGCTCCATCCTGATGGCCAATGCCAACAAATCGCACGACGGCTACCTCGGCGATTCGGTGCTGGGCGAATGGACCAACCTCGGCGCCGATACCAACAACTCCAACCTCAAAAACAATTACAGCGAAGTAAAACTCTGGAATTATACCACCGAAAAATTTGAAAAAACCGGCACCCAATTCTGTGGTATGATCATGGGCGACCACGCCAAATGCGGCATCAATACCATGTTTAATACCGGTACGGTGGTAGGCGTATTCGCCAATGTGTACGGCGCCGGGTATCCACGCAACTTCGTACCCGATTTCGCCTGGGGCGGCGCCGATGGCGGATACCGAACCTACCGCTTCAACGAGGCCTGTGCCACCGCCGAAGCCGTAATGGCCCGGCGAAATATCCCGTTCACCGAATTCGACAAGGCCATTTTATACCATATTTACGACCTCACGGCCCATTTCCGAACCTGGGACAAATAGTTTTTCCCCATGAATAACCTGAAATACGATCGGCGTGGGGTGTCGGCCTCGAAAGACGAAGTACACGCCGCCATCCAACACTTAGATAAAGGCTTGTATCCCAATGCCTTCTGCAAAATCCTGCCCGATCTGGCCGCAGGCAGCGCCCGCTATTGCAACCTCTTGCATGCCGACACTGCCGGCACCAAAACCAGTCTGGCTTACCTGTACTGGCGCGAAACCGGCGACCTTTCTGTGTGGCCCGGCATCACCCAGGATGCCATCGTCATGAACCTCGACGACATGGCCTGCGTGGGCTGCACCGATAACATCCTGCTCTCCAGCACCATCGGCCGCAATAAATTGCTGATTCCCGGAGATGTGATCGCCGAAGTAATCAAAGGCTCCTCCGATTTTATCGAAACCATGGCCCAACACGGGGTGCAACTTACGCTCGCAGGGGGAGAAACTGCCGATGTGGGCGACATCGTGCGCACCATCGACGTGGGCTTCACCGCCTTCGCACGCATGCCCCGCAACAAGGTGATCGTCAACAACATACAAGCTGGCGATGTGATTGTCGGACTGGCCTCCAGCGGCCAGACGGTGTATGAAAACGCCTACAACGGCGGCATGGGCAGCAACGGCCTTACCGCCGCCCGACACGATGTGCTCACGCATGCATACGCGACCCAATACCCCGAAAGTTTCGATCCCAATCTGCCCAAAGAGGTGGTGTACACCGGCTCCCGGAAACTCAGCGATCTGGTAGACATTAATTACCGAGGCAACGCGTTTCAAATACCCGTGGGCAAACTCGTGCTCTCCCCCACCCGCACCTATCTGCCCGTTTTAA
The DNA here is from genome assembly GCA_018969455.1 of Bacteroidota bacterium. GTDB lineage: Bacteria > Bacteroidota > Bacteroidia > Chitinophagales > Saprospiraceae > M3007. The sequence continues at coordinate 3,705 of JAGWYI010000412.1, forward strand.
AAGCGATTTTAGACAAATACCGCAAAAACATCCACGGCATCATCCACTGCACCGGGGGCGGACAAACCAAAGTGCTGAAATTCGCCAAAAACGTACACATCGTTAAGGATCAATTGTTTGCGCTGCCGCCCTTGTTCAAGTTGATCCAGGAAAACAGCGGTACCGAATGGCGCGAAATGTACCAGGTGTTCAACATGGGCCACCGCATGGAATTGTATGTCCCCCAAAAATATGCCCAAGCGGTCATCGAACTTGCCAACTCCTTTGATCTGGAAGCACAAGTCATTGGCCGGGTAGTACCTTCAGAAAACGAAACCAAAGTAACGGTAGACGGGGAATACGGGGTGTATGCGTATATAGGATAAGGCTTTTTTCCATGTAATTCCGTCCTTTCGGGGATCTCCCTGGAACCGTTTTTAAAAAATGACACGGAGTTGCACAGAGGAAACGGAGTGACACGGAGGGAATTTGAAGATTATGAATAGATGAGCTTAGGCTTTTTTTCGTGTAATTCCGTCCTTTCGCGGATCTCCCTGGAAGCGTTTTTAAAAAATGACACGGAGTTGCACAAAGGATA
>JAGWYI010000413.1 GCA_018969455.1 Bacteroidota bacterium
ATTCAATCTATTACGTATTGTAATAAATACAATTCACGGAAAAACCTGCCCCAAAATATCCACCTTTACTGAATACCCCTATCCATTCCCGTCCTTCTCCTCCTCTTCCAATATCACAAACCCCTCTTCAAATGGATCCAGATTCTGGAAAAGAATATCGAAAAATCCGAATCCTGATTTCAAAAAATAAGGCAAAAAATGATCTGTCCGCTCCTGTAATCCATTGTCGGGAAATAATTTATCCTTGATGTTGCGAATTTGCTGCACCGTTTGTTCGTGCTTCTGTTTTTCTGCCCGTAAAAGCCGGCTTTGCCACTGTTCCAATGCACCCCGCAATTTTACCCCATCCGCAAAAACCGCCTTTTCCAACGTAGGATCCACTGCAGCGGCTTTGGCAGCAATTCGAACATAAACCTCAGCAATAGCCGCCATCTCAGGACCCAAATCAACATTTTCAGCTGCCTGGCTTTCAATAAACTGCCGAATTAACAGCGCGGTGTCTTCAAAAATTTTCATGGTACTCAACTGAGCCTTCCGAATGCGCTTTAAAGCATCTTTGTCGAGCCAAAGCACCGAATTGCGGCGCACGAGCATGGGAAAAGGTACCCCCAAGGCTTCAAATTGGGCCTTCCGCTCCAGCCAGTACGCCAGCTCTCCGCCACCGCCAACATAAGCGAGGTTCGGCAAAATGAATTCCTGAAAAACCGGGCGCAACACCACATTGGGTGAAAAATGTTCGGGATGGGCTTCCAAGTATTCCAATATTTCAATTTCCGTCCATTCAATATTGGTATTCAATACCTTGTACAAACCGTTTTCTTGTACAATCCTTTCCCGAATGCCCGTATTCAGGTAAAACAAATTAATGGCCCGCGGGTTAGCCTGGGCCTTGAATCCTGCCTCTGCCAAAGCATCCACGGTTTTTTGAACCAAAGGCTGCGAATTTTGCGTCAGCAATTCAGCCCGCATAAACGGGATAAACAGGCGTTTCAGTACTGGATGGTTCATGTTCAGGACCACCAATCCCCTGCCGCCAAACAAGGCGTGCAACAAATTCTGGGTAGCCTGCGCAAATGTCTGACCAGGTCGATAAGCCTGTTCAAATAACTTCATGATATCCTGCGCTGGTGTACTATCTCCCAGAATCGGGCGCAGTTCCTCCAAAACAGGCGCCACCGATTCGGCCCGCATGCTCCCAACCGCTCCTTGTTCGCCCGGTTGCCATTCAATGCGCTTGCCAAATAAATGAATGTGGTTCAACTCCGCAAGATCGTGGTCTTCACTGCCCAGAACAAATACCGGAATCACTTTTTTACCCGTAAATTCGCTGGTACGTTCGGCCAGGCGTATGGTGCTTACCGCTTTATACACAAAATACAAAGGCCCTGCAAACAGGGTAGGCTGATGGGCCGTTGTAACCGTATACACTTCAGGTTCAAGCAACGAATCTATTTGTTTATAAATAAATTCTGTATTGTTAAAATCAGCATACTGTTCATACAGTACCTCAACCAGTTCTTTCCGCGGACTGCTGTAAACGCTGCGTTTTGCCATGATTGAAGGCATTGCATCCAAACGAGGTTCGTATGCAAAAAAAGGCTTCAGGGCTGGGTCTCCACTTGCATAAGCCAAATCGGTTTTTGAAAGCTGGGGAACTTTTTCGAAGGGCAGAAGGGTTTTGTGCATTTGAACAAGCAACAACTTAAAAGGGAAACACCCTCAATGAAATTCAGATGGCTGATAAACAGCATGGCCATCCAAAAGGTTGGAACAATTAATTAAAATCCGATGAACGCCGAAAAATACCCGCGAACCTACCATTTTCCATACTCTCCCGGGGCTACCCAGGACGATAAAATTTGTTGGGAATGGGAAGAACTCTCCGGACAGCCATTAATCCTTACTGAAAAATTGGACGGCGAAAATACCTGTTTAAAATCAAATGGTGTATTTGCGCGTTCCCACGCTGCTGTCACTCGCAACCCCTGGGCACAAAACATGTGGCCTGTTTGGGAGCGGGTAAAATCCGACCTGGAAGGAATTGAGGTGTTTGGGGAAAATTTGTTCGGGGTGCACAGCATTGAATACCCGCAATTGACTGCCTATTTTTTTGTTTTTGGTATTCGGGAAAATGGATTTTGGTGGCCCTGGACGGAAGTTGAACAATGGTGTTTCTTAATGGATTTGCCCCTGGTTCCTGTATATGCCAAGGGCACATTTAGTCCGATTACCCTCCAAAAAACCATAATTGAGGGCATAAAAGTGGAATCGGCCTTTGGAGGACCCCGCGAAGGATTTGTTGTGCGCCCCTTGGAGGGATTCCATCAAGCCGCTTTTTCCAAAAATGTGTTGAAATATGTCCGTGCCGGACATGTTCAAACCGACGAACACTGGACCCGAAATTGGCGAAAAGCAGCGCTTTTTTTTGAATAAAATATTAAATCGTGAAAAACTGGTTTCAGAAGCATAAACCCAACTGGGAACTGCTCGAACAACAACCCTGGGTCCTCGACATGCAGCAAACGCCCCAGGATCCTGAATGGCATGCAGAAGGGGATGTGTGGACGCATACCCGTATGGTGGTAGATGCCCTTGATTCAATTCCGGAATTCCAGATGCTCGACCCGGACAGCCAGGAAACCCTGCGCTGGGCAGCACTATTGCATGATGTAGCAAAGCCCCACACCACTTTTTTTGAAGAGGGCCGCATTGTAAGCCCCAAACATGCACTGGTTGGCGAAAAAGTGGCTCGAACGCTGCTTTGGGACATGGATTTTCGGCGGCGCGAACACATCTGCGCGCTCGTACGCCTGCATGGACTTCCCCTGTGGTCGCTCGACAAAAAAAATCCCAATCGTTCGGTAATCAGCGCGAGTTTGCGGACATTCAATCTTTGGATTTACCTCCTGGCAAAAGCCGATGTGCTTGGGCGCATCAGCAAAAGTGTGCCCGAATATCTTGTCCGAATTGAATATTTTAAAGAGTTGTGCCTCGAAAACGCCTGTTTTACAGCAGAAAAAGCCTTTTTCAACGCACACAGCCGCTTTCGCTTTTTTCAAACCGATGCCAATTACCCAGCCGAATTGTTCGATGATACCAAATTTGTAATTACCATCCTTTCAGGTCTGCCCGGAAGTGGAAAAGACACCCTGGCGGCCCAGCTCAATTGCCCGATGGTAAGCCTTGATGAAATTCGTAAGGTGTTGAAAATCAAAGCAGAAGATCGCGAAGGGCAAGGAAGGGTAGCGGCAGAAGCCTATCAAATGGCCAAAAACTATTGCGCCAAAAAGCAGCCTTTTGTATGGAATAGCACCAACCTCACACGCATGTTGCGCGACCGGATCATCCAAACCTTATCGGTGTACAACCCATGCTTTCGCCTCATCTATCTGGAAAGTTCGATTGGTCAGATGCTAGAGCAGCGCAGCGATCTGATTCCGAGAAAGCGTTTGGAGGACATGTTTCACCGGCTCGACATGCCTTTGCCGGAAGAAGCGCACCATGTAGAATACCAGCGGCGGTAAGCGCATTTTTTTAGTTTTTGTTCATTTGAACCCGACAATCAGCAGTTTTTCAGCATCTTTGCGACCGCGCGCAACGCGTTAGCCTTCCGCGCAGCCATTGTTTACATTATTTTAAAATCGCTATGTCTGAAAAAATCATATTTTCCATGTCGGGGGTGAACAAAACCTTTCCTCCGAGCAAACAGGTACTCAAAAACATCTGGTTGTCTTTTTATTATGGCGCCAAAATTGGCGTACTGGGTTTGAATGGTTCCGGTAAATCTACCCTGTTGAAGATTATTGCGGGCATTGACCAGAATTATGAAGGCAAAATTGAATTTGAGAAGCAATATAAAATCGGCTATCTCGAGCAGGAGCCCAGTATGGATGAAAGCAAAACGGTGCGGGAAGTGGTAGAGGAAGGTGTCGCAGACATCGTTAATTTGTTGAAAGAAAACGAGGAAATAGGCATGAAACTCGGCGAGGTGACCGACGACGATGAAATGATGAAACTCATTGAACGACAGGGAGAAGTATTGGAGCAAATTGAGCACCTCAATGGTTGGGAACTCGATCACCGACTCGATGTTTTTATGGATGCACTCCGTTGCCCCGAAAATGATCGCCTGATCAAAGTTTGTTCCGGCGGGGAACGCCGCCGCGTCGCCATTGCGCGTTTGCTGCTCAGCCAACCCGATATCCTCCTGCTCGATGAGCCTACCAACCACCTGGATGCCGAATCGGTGGCCTGGCTGGAACAATACCTGC
>JAGWYI010000414.1 GCA_018969455.1 Bacteroidota bacterium
AGTGGATATTCGAACGGGCACCATCTTGCGTGTTTCGGCATTTGAACGGGCAAAGAAGCCTGCGTATCAACTTGAAATTGATTTTGGTGAAGACTTGGGTATAAAAAAAAGCAGCGCGCAGTTGGTAAGCCTCTACGCGCCGGATCAGTTGTTGGGCAAACAGGTATTAGCGGTGGTTAATTTTCCGCCTCGTCAGATTGCCAATTTTTTTTCTGAGGTGCTCGTTTTGGGTTTGGAAACGGCAGAGGGTGTTGTTTTAATTATGCCGGAACGAGCGGTTGCGAATGGAATCGCCCTGAGTTAACAATTAGTGGTTTTTTTGGTAGTCCTGAAAAGACTGTTTGGTGTAGTGTTCTTCTGCGGCGAAGGTTAGTTCGGTCATGATGCCTTCAGCATCTTTGAAGCCGGGAGAAATCATAATGCGTTCAAATTTTTCATTGAGGTATACAACGGTTGGGTAAGACATATTGCCATCGAGCAGGGCGTAAGCGAGGGTATGTACACCACGGCCGTTTCCGGTATCCACATAAGCAAATCGTTCGCCGTTAAAATTGATGTCGGCGCGTTGTTCCGCGTTTAATTTGACGGGGTAAAAATTCTGGGCCAGGTAAGCAGTCACTTTTGGGTCGATAAAGGTTGATTTATCCATCTTTTTACACCAACCGCACCAATCGGTGAATACATCAACAATGATTTTTTTGGGTGTTTTTTTGTTTAATTCAACCGCTTCCTCCCAGGTATACCATTTAAGTTCCTCGGAATTGTTTTGCTGATTGGGGGTAAAAAAAACAAAAGCGGTTGAAGCGATACAGGCTATAAACAAGCCCAAAAAGGGAATGTATTTCATGTGTTGTAGTTTTTATGCAAATTTAGGGTAATTTTTTGCAGTGGTGGTGGTTTTTGGACGAATGCAAGAAAATGGAACTGGAATAAAAAAACGTGGACCCGCTAAAAACGGGTCCACGTAACAATGGGTTTCAATAGAAGTTCTGACAATACAATTAACGTTCGAGCAGTACGTCCCCTTTGAAAATTTCGGTCAAACCGTCTTTAAAGAGGATTTCCGCAAAGTAGGTGAATACGGCTGGAGTTGCTTTGTCGCCCCGAATTCTGCCGTCCCACCCGGATGCGGGGTCATTGGGCAGGAAGTTGCGGTATTCATGCACCACACCACCCCAACGGTCGAACACCTGGAACACCTTGATTTTTTCAACGTCGTAAGGTTCGACGCCGAAAATCATAAACAGGTTGTTGTTGTCGGAGTCTGGGTTGAATACATTGGGGATATAAACCAGGCGTTTTTTATCTACAATAACCAAACGGGAATCGGAAGCTTTACAGCCATTGCTATCCACCGCTGTTACGGTGTAGCGCAAGGTATAAAGTGGTGTAAGTGTAACGGCAGAATCTACGCCACCCGGGAACAGGCTGCTTGGGCTTACCTGCAAATATTCGATGCGATTGGGATCATTGGTAACATCACTGATAGACAGGTTGATGGTTTGACCAAGGTGAATAATCGTATCTGGTCCGAGGTTTACCAGCAATGAATCGGGCTCTGTGATCGGAATTACGGTTTGGTATTCGCAGCCATTGGCATCCTGAATAACCAGTTCGTGGTCGCCGGGAGGCAGGTTGCTGAAGCTGGCGTTTCCGGAGAATGGCGCATTGTCGAGTGAGTACAGGTAAGGAGGCAAGCCGCCTTGAACGCCGGCCACGGAAATGGCGCCATTGCTTTGGCCATAGCAAACAATATCACGTGCGGAGATGGTTGCAGCGTTCGGGGTATCATCATCGGCCTCTACCGTTGCTTCGTTGGTTGCGGTACAACCGTTTACGTTATTGGTTACAGTTACGGTATAGGTTGCAGCCTGTGTAACAATGACTGTATTGGTATTTGACCCGGAGAGAATATTACCGCCTTCCCAGGCATATGCATAAGTTCCTGAACCCTGAATTTCCACTTGTAGGGTAATTTGGGTAGTAGTACAAGTCAATTTTTGGATAACAGGAACAGCGGTTTGCGGGCCTTTAGTGTCATCGATGACTTCAACAGCGGTATTCACGGAGCATCCATTGGCAGCCGTTGCAATAACGGTATAATTACCGGCAACTGTGGAAACTGGATTGGGCAGGTTGGAAGTGAAACCTCCAGGTCCGGTCCAGGTCCAGGTAACGGCAATATTCGAACTTGCGTTCAAATCTACAGAGGGTGATTTGCAGGTTTTGGTGCCGCCTGTTGCGGTTATCTGCGGTGCATTTTTATCCGGCGCAACTTCTACGCTTATCGAATTGGTACATCCATTTTTGGCAGTCACCACCACCGTGTAGGTTCCAACTGCGGTAACCGTAGGGTTCTGTTGGCTGGAACTAAAGGTGCCTGGTCCTGTCCAAAGGTAGGTTACATTGCTGGTGGTTGAATTGGCTGTAAGGACTCCGGAATTAGATGCACAGGTAATGGTATCGCCTTTTGCTGTTGCTTCAGGTTTGGTCGTATTTTCAATTACCGGAATGGTAAAGCTGGCTGTACAACCGCTGCTTACCGCTTTTGCCACCAGGGTGTAATTACCAGGGGTTGAAATGTTGCTTGGGTCCTGAATGGTGGCTGTAAAACCGTTTGGCCCGGTCCAGGAATAGGTTACGTTTGCAGGCGTTACGGTTGCGTTTAGTACCACTTTGGGTTTCAAACAAGTGATGGTATCTGTAACAACGGTAACTGTGGGTGTAAGTTGGTTCACCGAAACGTTGGCGGTTGCGGTGGTTGTGCAACCGTTGGATGGATCGGTTACCACCAGCGTATATTGGCCTCCCGTTGAAATATTTACCGGATTTTGATCCGATGAAGTAAATCCGTTCGGGCCGCTCCAGGCGTACGTAACTGAAGGTGTACTGGAATTGCCTTTAAGCGTCAAAGTAGGGTTGTTGCAATTGACCTGGCCACCTGTTGCGGTTACATCGGCTGGTGTGATCAGATTTTCAAATACTGTGATCGTATAGGTTGAAACACAGCCATTTGTACCAGTTATTTTGTACACATAGTTCCCGCCTACATCGGCTGTAATGTTCAAGTTATTGTCGGTTGTGCCGTTAGGGAGCGTCCAGACGCCGCTTGCGCCAGCTGTATTGATTACAGCAGAGAGATCAGCAAAAACGACATCACAGGAGATGGTACCGCCGCCACTTACGGCTCCATCGGGCAAGGCTTTGTCGAGCAACACCACTGCAGAGCTTGTATTGGTACATCCATTGGCGGCTGTAACCAACAAATCGTAAGTTCCATCATCTACAATGTTGGAAGGTGATTGACTGTTGGATTTGTAGGAGTTCGGGCCAGACCAAGACCAGATCAGGTTAGGGGTATTCGATTTGCCAATCAATTTTCCGGTTGGTTGCGAACAGGTAAGCGTATCCGTAACGGCAGATACATCAGGTGGTGTAATATCCTGGGTTATGGTAACATTGCCCGTCGAAGTGCATCCGTTTGCTCCGGTTACAGTAACCGCATAAGCTCCTGGAATACTTGCCGTTGGGTTGTCAACGGCAGAGTTGAATCCTCCAGGACCAGACCAAACAAATTGAGGTTGGGCGCCTGAGGTTGTTACCAGAAGGTTGGAGCTTAAATCGATACAATTCAAATTATTGGAAGAAGTAACGGTTGCGCCGGGTTTGGTTAAATCAGCAGTTACCACAACAGATGCAGTGCTGGTACAACCATTGGGTCCAGTTACGATCACAGTATAGGTTCCGCTTGCAGTAATAGTTGGATCTTCCAAAATGGAGGTAAAACCAGATGGTCCGATCCAGCTGTAATCCGATCCTGCAGTTGGCGACATCCCATCGAGTGAAATGCTGGTGATAGCGCAATTCAAGGTTCCGCCGGTGCCGGAAGCGCCTGGAGTTGTAATATCTTGGGTAACCACTGCGGTCGTGCTGGAGGTACAACCATTGGCTGTTGTTGCAACCAGTTTATAGGCGCCCGCCTGGGTAACAGAGGGGTCTTCAACTGCAGAAGTAAAGCCCCCCGGGCCAGTCCAGGCCAAAGCACTGATTGGGGATAGCCCGAATACATTGGCATTGATGACAACGTTGGTAGTGGCACAAGTCAGGACATCAGCGGGCGATGCCTGCAATTGAGCTGTAACCGTATCAATACCTACTGTAGCATCGGCAATACTGGTACAACCATTGGCGCCGGTTACAGTAACCGAGTAGAAACCATTAGATGAAACCAAGGCAGTGGCGCTTGCCGATACGAAGCCATTAGGTCCG
>JAGWYI010000415.1 GCA_018969455.1 Bacteroidota bacterium
AGTGCTTGAAAATCAGCCTGCCATGGGCATTTTATCGGCCTCGCTTGCGCGGCCGGCACTCCAGGTGCTCAAGCTTGCGCCCGCTTTCCTCTGGGAACCCGTGGATGTTTTTAAAATCATGGAATTCCTCACCCTGCCACTCAAGCCCTTCGATGACGGACTCGCACTGGAGCTGGCAGCTGTTTTAGCCGAAAAACCGGGCCTTTTTAGCGACAACTGGTTTGCAGCAGCATTCGGATACCTCGACCGGAACCCTGAACTGGGGCAGGCCCGAGAAGCATATCAATTCTGGTTCGACCGCCGCCGATACCGAAGCGATACCACCGCCCCAAAACGAGATGCCCTCGGACTATACCAATATTTGCAAAACTGGGCCCGGGAGGCATTCGAGACTGGCGGACGCAAAAACAACGCCCTGCTCACCCTCGCCGAACAGGCCCGGCGCATGTGCGAACTGCTGGAAGCCTTACCCGAACAACGCATCGGATTTCTCGAACTGGAACGCATCGTGCGTACCATCTACGACCCATCGCCTGTGCAATGGATGGAAGCAGAATTGCACAGTACGGCCTATGTGCACAAAGCAGGCGCCATCGCGCAAAGTGTTTCGAGCCTTTTGTGGTGGAATTGCCTGTACGAACAAAACGCCCCGCCACCCGATAAATGGCGCCAAAATGAGCGCAAATGGCTGGAAAACAAAGGCATACGCCTCTGGTCGACACAACAGGCAGGTAAATTGAACCAGTACCGCCAACTGCGCGCCGTGCTGAATACCCGGGATCAGCTGTTGCTCGTAGTGCCCGAATTGCGCGATGGCAACCCTGCCATTCCAAGCCTGCTGCTCGGCGACCTAGAAGCCTGTTTCCCGTACATACACGCGCAAACTTTTATGCTGGACCGCGAATCCGATAAAAAACGGCTCGAACCCTACCTCAAAACCCCGGCCCCGGCCTATTTGAATGCCCGGATTCCTGCTCGCCCCCAAGCCTTGCTGCCAATTCAATCACTAGATAAAATCCGAGGGGCTGAATACGAGACCCCTACCAACCTGGAATCCCTGTTCTACTACCCCCATAAATGGTTTTTCAGGCAAAAACTGCGTTTTTTCCCCCTTCAATTGCTTCAGGTGCAAGCCGGTCCAGTCCTGCTTGGCACCCTGGCACACCGTTTTTTTGAAGAATTGCTTCAGCTGGATTTTTATGAACTTCCAAAATCGGAATTATACCGTTGGGTAGATGAAACAGCCCCGGGCTTACTCGAAAAAGAAGGCGCCACTCTGCTCCTTTACGGCCGGGAACCCGAGCGCAATGCTTTTTTACATAAAGTTAAATCAGCTATTTGGAGCCTGGTTTCCATGTTACGCGATAACCGATGGACCGTGTTGCATACGGAGCATCCACTCGAAGGAAACTTTTTGGGCATGCCGGTAAAAGGAAAGGCTGATCTCGTTTTGCAACGCGGGGCAGAATTGGCTATCGTGGATTTGAAATGGAGTGGCGCACGCAAACGCCGCGAACTTATTCAAAATGAAGAAGATCTGCAATTGGTGCTTTATGCGCACATGCTTGCGCCGGAAGGACCCTGGCCCCACACAGCCTATTTTATACTGGAAGACGGTAAAATGATTGCACGCAACCGCCAGGCATTTCAACAGGCAATCGTGGCGGGCGCCGGGAATGACGACCACGCCGATGCCTGTACGCGTACCCTCGAAAAAATGCACAATACCTGGAACTGGCGGCTGGAACAACTCCGGGAAGGCCTCCTGGAACTGCGCACAGCCCGAACGGCCGAGGAACTCGAAAACCTGTATGCGCACCGGCTTTTGCATGCGCTGGAAATGAAAAGGGAAGATGCGCGCTGGGACGATTATCGTACCCTGCTCGAATTTATGGGCTGATTTCCGGAAACAAGGAAATATTTTGTTTTTTCCTTTTGCTGTTTGATTCTTTTAAAATACGTTTGCGTAAAATCCTCTTTCGCCAGCGCCACTGATTTCCACACAAAATTTCAAGCGCTCGGTCACAAAAGAAGAAGGATAAACGGATTTTACAATACAAACACCTGTCGCATGGCTACTTTGAAACCAAAACTCAACTTTTATCAGATCCTGAACATGAATTTCGGGTTTTTCGGAATCCAGTATAGTTTTGGTTTGCAACAAAGCAACATGAGCCCCATTTACAAATACTTGGGCGCCGATGAGGCAAGTTTGCCTTACCTGTGGCTGGCCGGACCGATGACGGGGCTCATTATACAACCCATTATTGGGGCTTTAAGCGACAAGACCAACAGCAAAATGGGCCGCCGTACGCCCTATTTTCTCATCGGGGCTGTTTTTTGTAGCCTTGCGCTCCTGTTTATGCCATTCAGCAGCGCCCTTTGGATGGCTGCCGGACTGCTCTGGATATTGGATGCAGCCAACAACATCACCATGGAGCCTTATCGGGCATTTGTGAGCGACCGACTGAATGAAGATCAACACTCCATCGGTTTTTTAACCCAAAGCGCATTTACAGGTCTGGGCCAAACGCTTTCCTACCTAACCCCTACCCTTTTGGTCTGGATCGGCATGAATAAAGATGCCGTAAATGCAAAAAACATCCCATATATCACGGTTTCGGCTTTTATCATTGGTGCTTTTTTCTCTTTGTCATCCATTCTCTGGACGGTGCGTACCAGCAAGGAATACCCGCTCACGGAGGAGGAACTCGACCGGATCAATAAAATGCCGAAAGGATTCTGGAACACTTTCGAGGAAATCTGGTCTGCCATCAAGGAAATGCCGCTGACCATGAAACAACTTGCCTTGGTGAAACTGTTTCAGTGGTACGCCATGTTTTGTTACTGGCAGTACATTGTGCTGTCCATTGCCACCAGTTTTTTTCACACCACCGACCAAAATTCGCCCCAGTTTCGCGATGCGGGCCTGATCAATGGCCAGGTAGGCGGTTTTTACAATTTCATTGCTTTTTTGGCTGCATTCGCCCTGGTTCCCTTCACCAAACGATTTGGCCCAAAAATCATGCACAGTTTCTGCCTGACGCTTGCGGGCATTGGCATGTTGTGTATACCAATGATTCACAGTGAGTTGTATTTATTTATCCCCATGATTGGCATCGGAATGGCCTGGGCAAGCATGATGGGCAACCCCTACATTTTGCTGGCAGGCAGCATCCCGCCCGAGCGCACGGGCGTGTACATGGGCATTTTCAACATGTTCATCGTGATTCCCATGATGATCCAGATCTTCACGTTGCCGATGTATTACCGCAGTTGGCTGAATGGCAACCCGGAAAACGTCATTCGTTTGGCAGGCGCATTGCTGATATGCGCAGCCATTGCCGTATTGTTCGTCAAAGTGGTAAAAACACAAAATCCGACACGTGTGATGACAGGCGGCGGACATTAAAGCGCTGGATATCCAAAACCAGGTTTTAAAACAGTTTCTAATATTTTCTTGATGAAAATCCCTTAATTTTGCATTATAATGATGTTACAATGCAAAAACGCACCTTGGTCAGCTTCGATTGGGCTTTAAAGAAACTGCTTCGACAAAAAGCCAATTACGGTATTTTGGAGGGATTTCTCTCCGAATTGCTGCGTTTTGACGTTACCATCGAAAACATCCTGGACGGTGAAAGCAACAAAGACGACCAGGATTTGAAAATCAATCGCGTAGATATTCTGGCCCAAGACAGCGACAAACGATTGTATATCATTGAATTACAATACAGTCACGAGTTGGAATATTTTCATAGAATGCTTTTTGCAAGCAGCAAAAGCACGGTTGAATATCTGAAGGAGGGCTTTGATTACGATCGTGTAAGGAAGGTGTATAGTGTTAATTTATTGTATTTTCAATTAGGACAAGGCAGTGATTACGTGTATTACGGCTCTACACGATTCATTGGAATGCACCTGGGGGATGAATTAAAATTGAGTCCATTACAAAAAGAGAAATATTTTGTCCATGAGGTTCATCACATCTTTCCGGAGTATTACGTAATCAATGTCAACAACTTCAACGATGTAGCCAAAGACACTCTGGACGAATGGATATACTTTTTCAAAAACACGGTTTTGCCGGAGAAATACTCGGCACGCGGGTTGCAGTTGATGGAAAAGGCATTGAATGTCAACAATTTACCAGAGTCGGAGCGCCGGGATTACGAATCACACCAAAAATCGATGGTGGTGGAAAAAAATGTAATGAATACGGCCAAGTTGGAAGGTCGGGCAGAGGGTCGGGCAGAAG
>JAGWYI010000416.1 GCA_018969455.1 Bacteroidota bacterium
CTAAAGCGTTATATCCGTTAAACATCCGCTCCAATTGAGGGTAATGCCTGCCAATAATTTTTAAATCGACAGAGGCATTCATGAAATAGTATTGCATGGTTCAGTTTGAAATTTATTCCGCCTCATTTGAACGAAAACACTTGGGTGACGAAAATAGTTACTACCGTTTTTTTATTCATATTCACCTATTTAAACAGTTCATTTAGAATCACAAAGATTGCAACTTAAAGCCACCCAAGTCGCGACAGTTGAACAACTTTTTGAAGGGTGCTTTTTTGAATATAGCAATTAAAATACAATGCAAGTATTTACTAATCAATTATTTACACGAATGGCCAATAGGCGCAGGGAAGATGTTATTTACTCAAAATTACACTGATTCGAGTGGTAGTTCGGGTTTAACCCGATGGATGGACGCACCAGGTAGAACCTGGCGCGAGCGCGAGACATTTTTATTTCGCGCAGATGTTAGACTGAAGAAAGGGCAGATGTTATGCAGAAAATCTGCGTTGCATCTGCGAAAACTGTTCTGTGTAACATCTGCGCGAAAGTTGTTAATCCGCGTGTGACATGCTCAAATGCACAATGCCGCCTTTGTTTTGCACCTCCACTTGCCATAATTCATCACCGCTGGTCAGGGTAATTATGCCTTTGCTAATCGTAGATTTGACAGGTTCCACATCTTCCAGCCACAATTCCTTTCCAATCAGGTAGGCTTCTTCCACGGTGGTTTCTTTTCCGAAACGGATAATGTACGTTGAACCGCCTTCTCCGGTATTTACTTCGAGGTCGGCATTGTTGGTGAACAGGATGCGGTAGTGTTCATAGCGACCGTCGCCTTTTTCCAGTTCAATGCGTTTGCCTTTTCGGTCGGCATGCATCATCAGAAAACGTTCCTGGATGGTGGTGGCGTCGTTGTCTTTTGCGTTGGGATCGTCGCCATTGGGTAACATGGCCACAGTTTTGTATTTTGAGAGATAGCCATCGAATACAAATCCTTCTTTGCCATCGGGCGTACTTACTTTTACCCAAAAGCCTTTGATGCTATAGCCTTCAAAGGGTGAAACGGAATGCGGGGTTTTGCGATAGCCATCCGACAAAACCTTCAATTTAGTTCCATAAGACAAGGTATTCAGTTTTTTGCCGGTAGGCGATGCCGTTTCCCGCAGGATGAGGCCGCTTTGGGCATGTACGTACAACTGATCGCCCACGACATAGGTACCGATTGCGAATATCTGGCTTGGCAAAATGCAAAGTGCCAACAGGAAAGAGAACAAACAAGCTTTCATGTGTTGTTGTGAGATTTTAGTGGAAAGATGAAACGTATTTGCACAAATTTACTTGCTTTCTGCAAACCAAAAGGGGGCAGCGCCAAAAACCTGTAAAGAATCGGGCTTTTCTTTGGAAGGAATTTTCACCCAAACCATGTTTTTCCCTTTATTAAAACCGGCAGTGGGTAAATAGGCCATTAATCCCAGCGTAGTGGTTCCCGGTTTCTGATGGTACACCCATTCTGGCGTAGCATACAGGGAATCATTTACATACAATTTAAAAAAATAATTTAAGCACTTTAATTGTGCGCTGTCGCGTCGTGCCGATCGTACCATGCGCGGTAAGGAATCGGGTATTTCCGGCAGGCTGCATTGTCGGGCTATGCGTTCGTCCAACATTTTTGGATACACCACATATACTTTCAAAAATGGTTCCGTTACCACATCAGAAGCCAGGGAGACCAATGGCAATCGGGCGTCAAAGGTGCGCAGGTTGTCGTATTTGTCGGAAATCAGTTCGGCCTCTGGGGCCCCTGCAGCATAAAACCGGTGGTATTCGAGGAGATGTGCGGAGCGCAATTCCCCAATTTTTTGCATGAAAATGATAAAAACCGTGCTCATTACGACGACCATTACCAAAGCCAGGGTGGTGTAGTACCGCTTTTTGGTAATGTTGGAGGTAAACGTCATGGTCAGATAAGCAATTGGGCGGTGTAAAACGGGCAAAAAGCCATATTTGAAAAAGATGGAAAGGCGTGAGGCGTACTTTCCATAACGCGCGTCCAGTTCCGGCCGCACTTTCAATGCCCAGTTTACCAGCACCAGTGCAACCACTGCGCAGATGAGTAGGATACCCAGGATATTCCCGATAAACGCCTGTACAGCCGGGGAAAACACGGCATTAAACAACTGCGTAATATAAAATATGGCATAATATAAAATCCCCACCATGATGCCCATGAGTGCTACCAAAAAAGCGAAAGCCAGCAAACGGTTGCAAAAACGGTCGAGCCTTACCACATAATCTTCCAGTTTGCCGTATTTTTTTTCGTAATATTGTTGTTGACTCACCGGCATATTGGGCAGGCGGTCGTACTGAATGCCTTTGGGAAAAGCCGCAGAGAGGCCAATCATGGCCACCCAAAAAGCGCGCATGATGAGGTGTACGACAAACATCCCGATGAGCATCCAGGCCATGGTTTTGAAAAAAGCATAGGCCAAAATGGGCAATGTTCCCATGCCGGAGAACCATTCGTACGATAAATTGTAATGAAACAGGTAAAACTGGCGCTCCACCATTTCGGGTAAATAGGTGGTCAACACAATCGCTGCACCCGAAATGATGAGTTCGAGGTTCCAACTTTTGCCAGTCAATTCTTTTAAAATGGCTTTTCGGTCGTTTTCCTGCATTTGCTCCATAAACTGTGCTTTTTTATGGCAAGTTTACGGAACAACCTAGATTTGTGCTTGTAAATATGAAACTACCTGATTTTTCCGATACCATTGTGGCCTTGGCCACGCCGCCGGGTTTGGGCGCCATTGCGGTAATTCGCTTGTCGGGCGCCGATGCAATTGGCTTGAGTGCCCGCATTTTTAAAGGCAAAAACCTCCGGAAACAGGCCTCCCACACCGCCCATTTTGGCAGAATTGAAGCAGAAGACGGCCGCATCCTCGATGAAGTGCTCCTTACGCTTTTTCAGGCTCCACGCTCGTACACGGGCGAAAACATCGTGGAAATCAGCTGCCACGGTTCGCCGTATATTCAGCAGGAAATCATCCAGTTGTGTGTGCGGCAGGGCGCGCGCATGGCCCAGGCGGGTGAGTTTACCTTACGCGCCTTCATGAATGGCAAAATGGACCTTTCGCAAGCCGAAGCCGTGGCCGATTTGATTGCCAGTCAGAGCGAAGCCGGGCACGACGTGGCGATGCGCCAGTTGCGGGGCGGATTTAAAAACGAAATTAGCCGTTTGCGCGGCGAACTCATCCATTTTGCCAGCATGGTAGAACTGGAACTCGATTTTTCAGAGGAAGATGTACAGTTTGCCGACCGGAGTGCCTTGCGCGCGCTCGTGGAGGAGATTCGGCGCCATACCCGGGCTTTGATTGCGTCTTTTCAGTTGGGCAATGTGCTCAAAACGGGCGTCACCACCGTCATTGCCGGGCGGCCCAACGCGGGCAAAAGCACTTTGCTGAATGCCTTGCTCAATGAAGAACGCGCCATTGTGAGCGCCATTGCCGGCACCACCCGCGATACCATCGAGGAAGTGCTCAACATCCAGGGCGTGCAATTTCGCCTCATCGATACGGCGGGCATCCGGGAAGCGCAAGACCAAATCGAAGCCATTGGCGTACAGCGCACGATGGAAAAAATACAAGACGCCGCCGTGCTGGTGTATGTGTGGGACATTACCACCATGACCCTGCAGGAAGTGTACGCAGATCTGGATAAATTGATTCCGGCACTGAACGCCAGCGGCGGCGATAACCCCGTGGAAGCGCCGCAGGGATTGTTGATTGTGTGCAATAAAATGGACCACAACCCGTATTTCCAGACCGATTGGTTGTTGCATCCCGAGGCGCCTGAAGTGCATCCGTATTTGTTGGACGAGGGTACAAAAGGCGTTCCAGCCCCGGCTTTCATGGCAGGTTTGGCCGACGCGATCATCCCTGTTTCAGCCAAAAACCAGCAAAATATTGATTATTTAAAAGAAAAACTCTTTGAAATGGTGGCTGGCGGTAGTATTCGTACCGACCAGACCATCGTGACCAACGCCCGGCATTACGCGGCTTTGCGCGCTGCCGATGAGGCCCTGGAAGCGGTACTAACCGGCTTAGATACCGGCATCACCGGCGATTTTGTGGCCCAGGATATTCGGAGGGCTTTGGCGTTTCTGGGGGAGATTACAGGCGAGATTGGGGTAGAGGATTTGTTGGGGGAGATCTTTGGGAAGTTTTGTATTGGGAAGTAAG
>JAGWYI010000417.1 GCA_018969455.1 Bacteroidota bacterium
GTCTGATCGTAGATGGGGCCGTTATTATAGTGGAGAACATCATCCGATTGTTGGGAGAACGGGTAGGAGGCAATCGGAAGCGCATTGTGGAAGAAGGTGCAACAGGGATGGCCCAATCCTCTTTTTTTGGGCAGGTAATCATCCTGATTGTGTACCTTCCCCTGCTGGCTTTATCGGGTATTGAAGGCAAAATGTTCAAACCCATGGCGCTCACCGTGGTATTTGCATTGGTGGGTGCGGTTTTGCTTTCCCTCACTTACGTACCGGCATTAAGTGCCATTTTGCTGAAAAACGACCATTCCGGGAAGGAAACCTTTTCCGACAGATTGGTACGTATGCTTTTGCGCGGTTACCAGCCCCTGATAGAATGGGCACTCGTTTACAAACGTTGGGTGGTAGGTATTGCAGTAGGTTTGTTGGTGTGTGCCTATTTCTTGTTCCGACAAATGGGAGGCGAGTTCATCCCACAACTGGATGAAGGTGATTTTGTGGTCGAGTTGCGTATGTTGCCAGGTACGGGCTTGTCGCAGATGATTCAGTCGGCCCGCATTGCCACTGAAGAAATTCAGAGGAATTTCCCCAATGAAGTATACGCATGTACGGGAAAAATAGGTACCTCGGAAGTGCCTATGGACCCCATGAGTATAGAAGAAATGGACATGGTGCTTACCATGCAGCCGGTAGGAAACTGGAAAAAATGCAAAACCAGATCGGAATTTGAAGCGAAATTGAAAAAAATACTGGACGATATCCCCGGTATTTATACATCCATTCAGCAACCCATTGCCATGCGTTTCAACGAATTAATGACCGGAGCCAAGACAGATGTAATTGTGAAGGTACTGGGCAATGATTTGAACCAACTTGCAGAAACAGCCAACAAAATTGTACATCAAATCAGCAACATTCCGGGCGCTGCAGACGTGAGTGTGGCGAAAGCAGAAGGATTGCCCCAAATTTTTGTCAGTTGGAAACGCGATGCACTGGCGCGGTACGGAATATCTATTCAGGAAGCCAATTCGGTGCTTCGCATGGCCATTGCCGGGGAAAAGGCCGGTATTATGTTGGAAGAAAATCGTCGGTACGATGTATTGGTCAATTTAAAGTATCCCCAAGGGCAAACACTCGATGCCCTGTCGAATTTGATGCTTACCACTCCCTTAGGCGGATCGGTTCCCATGCATGAACTTGCTGAAATTGCTTTGAAGGAAGGGCCAATGGCCGTTTTTCGCGAAGACGGAGAGCGTTGCATCAATGTGAACCTCAATGTACGCGGAAGAGATGTGCAATCGGTTGTAGAAGACGTTCGGAAAACCATCGAATCAAGTGTGCCTTTGCCCAATGGTTTTCGGGTGACTTATGGCGGTCAGTTTGAAAATCTGCAAAATGCATCTGCCCGGCTTGCCGTGGTGGTGCCAGTGGCGCTGCTGCTGATTTTTTTGTTGTTGTTCCTCAGTTTCGGGCGTTTGCGCGAAAGCTTATTGATCTTCTCTGCCATTCCATTTTCGGCTGTAGGGGGCGTTTTGGCCCTTTGGTTGCGCGATATGCCTTTTAGCATCAGCGCAGGGGTCGGGTTTATTGCCTTGTTTGGCGTGGCCGTATTGAATGGCATGGTACTTATCGGTTTTTTCAAACAATTGGAGTCTGAACAGCCCGAGTTGCATGTGCGTGAACGCGTTTTAGAAGGGGTTTTTACCCGTTTTCGACCAGTTATCATGACCGCTACGGTGGCATCATTGGGCTTTTTGCCTATGGCCATATCCCATGGTGCAGGAGCGGAAGTACAGAAACCCTTGGCAACAGTGGTTATCGGCGGATTAATATCGGCTACCTTGCTTACCCTGGTTGTGCTGCCTGTGGTTTATGCCTGGCTTGCCGGCATCCAGAAAAAGATTGCACCCAAAACCATTGTTTGGATAATTGCTGTAAGCGGTATGATGAATACGCTGGAGGCACAAAATACATTGGGCGAGCAGGAAGCCATCTCCAGGGCCATTCAAAATCATCCGGGGTTGCAGGCTAGTCAGGCCGAAATGCAACGGGAAAAAGCCCTTATTCCCCTTAGCCAGGCCTTACCCCCTTTACAGGTATTTGCCTGGGGCCCTTATAATCCCGAACTGGATGTACTGCAGGAGTTTGAAAATCCTGCCCTGCGCCGGGCCAACAAAACAGCCCAAATGGCTCAAGTACAAGTAGCCGATGCCAATAATGCACTCAATACCAGACAATTGCGCAGGAGTGTTCGACTTGCTTACGAAGCCTTGTTGTACTGGCAAGAGCGCAGTATTTTACTTGGTCAGCAAGACAGCATCCTGAATGCCTACGCCCGGGTAGCCGAAACCGCGCGCAAATTGGGCGCCATATCGGAACTCAACCGCCTCAGTGCCTTGGCGCGCGCGAAAGAGGCCGAAGTATTGAAAAACCAGGCAATGGCTTATCGATTGGCCGCCCAAAAAAATCTAGACTTGTTGGTAGGTAGTCACGTTGAACCCGGCCAATCGATGGCCCGATATAATTTTCCGGATACCATTGCGCTCGAACAATATTACCAGCCTTATTGGGATGCCCAAATGGGACTGCAAAACGCACGTCAGAAAGTATATGAGCAACGCAAAAAACCTGCCTTTACCCTGGGAATCGTCAACAACGTAGATCCCTACAACCGATTTTTGCCCAATGCCTATTTTGGTATCAAAACACCCATTTCCTCCAAGGCATACAAAGCGCAAATCGAGGCAGGGAAACTGGAAATTTACCTGGTTAAATTACGCTCGGAACAACAACTGCGCAGCCTGCGCGCGCAACGAAATGAAATACTGGCGCAGGCAACAGCCGCAAGAAATGGACTGGATCTGCTGGAAACATTTGGCAATGCCCAACAAAAAGCCATGCTGGAAGCGGCTGAAGCAGAGCGACAAACGGGCGCCAGCAGCCCGTTCGAATACTTACAGGCCGTTTCAACAGTTTTTGATTTGCGGCTCCGCCGCCTGGAAGCCATGCATATGTGGAATCAGGCCATTATCGAACTCGAACCATAGTACCCTTTTGAGTACATGTTTTGACCGATTGAGGCATCCGCTTTTCCCGTCTGGGAGATTTTCCAACAATATTTTCACCGTAAAATCTTTTATTTGCAATGAATAAATTCAAAATCGTGTTGTTTGTCGCAATTGCCTTCAACGCATGCAAAAATTCAAACGAACAATCGAGCCAAAATACAAACCGACAATCTGCCGAGCCTGATGCCATTGCGCTTACTTATAAGCAAATTGAAATGATGCAAATTGGCGTCGGACCAAGCAGCGAACGCCTGGTTTCAGAAAGATTTCAGGCCAATGGAACAGTTGCGGTTTTGCCCCAAAATAGGGCAGCCGTGAGCGCCAAACTGCCTGGTAGAATTGAATCGGTGCACGTTCATGAAGGACAAAATGTGCGAAAAGGACAACTGCTTTTTCGTATTTCAAATACGCAATTGGTTGATATTCAACAGGCATACTTGCATGCAAAAGCCGATTTGTTGTTTCTGGAAAAAGAACGGGAACGCCAGAAAAACTTGCAAGCGTCAAGTGCCGGAGCCTCTAAAAATTTGGAAGAAGTTGAATCCCGTTATTTGAGGGCACGTGCCGACTTGGAATCTAATGCCGCCAAATTGAAATACCTCAATACCAACCTCGAACGATTGGATAATCCGGAACATTTGTATTTAAGCCCAGTCTTTGATGTTTATGCCCCGATTGACGGAAATGTAACCGAAATACCGGCAAGCATTGGACAAATGGTAACCGAAGGCATGTTGCTATGCCATGTGGTGAACGCCAACGAACACTTACATGCACACGTGGAGGTTTTTGCCCAATACGCAGCGCAAATTCGAGAAGGCCAATCGGTACTGATCCATTTTCCAGGAGGCCAACACCCCGATATGCAAAGTGCAGTAGAATACATTAGCCGGGAATTAAATACCGATACAAAAACAGTTTCCCTGCACGTGCCGCTTCCCGATGGGAAAGGAATTGTGCCCGGAATGCCGCTTACGGCCCTAATTGAACAATCGGGTGTGAAAAGTGCCACTTTGCCAGAGTCGGCCATGCTGATGGAGGGGGAAACCCATTACGGATTTGTCGTTATGCAAAAGGATAGCATCGGGATGGTTTTTAAAAAAATTCCGCTTCGCATTAAAGGACATGCAGAAGGGTATTGGGGGATCGATTTGCCGGAAAATGGTAAAAAAGAGTTTGC
>JAGWYI010000418.1 GCA_018969455.1 Bacteroidota bacterium
CGTTGAAAGATGCTATTCTGGCAGCCGGCGGAACCAGCGATCAAGCTAAAAAAGTAGTGTATCCACAGTTATACGATTCTACTCTTTTCCGGGCACGCGAGTTTCAGGAACTCAACCGATTTACCTTAAAAGGATCGTACAAGTCGTCTAGCTCTGCCGAAATTTCTTTGGGCGCTTTCAACCTCCCCAAAGGCTCGGTGCGTGTAACGGCAGGCGGGCAACAATTGCGGGAAGGTATCGACTACCAAATTGATTACAATATTGGTAAAGTAAAAATCCTGAACGATGGTATCCTTCAATCAGGCCAAAACATCAACGTGAGCTTTGAGGATAATACCTTGTTCGGATTTCAAAACAGAACCATGCTAGGCGCCCGATTTGATTATGCATACAGCAAAAATCTGAACTTTGGGGCAACATTTATGAAATTGTACGAAAGACCGCTTACCCAAAAAGTGAATTTCGGCGATGATCCCATAAATAATAAGGTGTATGGTTTTGACTTTAATGTATCAAAAGATGCCCCCTGGCTGACCAAAGCACTTGATAAACTCCCCCTCATCCAAACCAAAGAGGCTTCCAGCATCAACGCACAAGCCGAGATGGCCATCCTCGACCCCGGCTATAATCGGGCCATCAATCCCGGGTCAGAAAAAGGCGGCACCGTTTACATTGATGACTTTGAAGGTACAACGGCCAACCTGCCGCTTACCATTCCTGCCAACTCCTGGGTCATTGCCTCGGTTCCACAAGGTGATGAAGCTTTGTTCCCCGAAACAACCGATACAACCCTCGCTCTGGGCGCCAACCGCGCCGGCATGTCGTGGTATATTGCCGACCCCAGTGCGCGCGATGCCAACGTCGATGGCAGCAACCCCTACACCAGCCTGATCCAATACCAGGATATTTTTCCCAACCGCCAGCTCACACCGCTCGAACAATCGTCGCTCCGCCCCCTCGATGTAACCTTCTATCCAAGAGAGCGCGGGCCTTATAACTATGAAATTCCCGATGGGTATACCAAAAACGGGGTGCAAATTACCCGTGGCCTGACCAAAAAAGGCGAGCTGAATATTCCCGAATCGCGCTGGGGCGGGATTATGCGCGGACTGAATACCAATGACTTTGAAGCGGCCAACATCGAATTTATCGAATTCTGGATGCTCAATCCTTATATGGACAAAATTGATACCACTCCGGTTTCAAAAGATGGTACCATGTATTTTGATTTAGGTACGCTTTCAGAAGACATTATGCGGGACTCCCGGCAGTTTTTTGAAAATGCAATTCCCACCAAACCCAACGGAGGCGCACTTGCCAATACACGCTGGGGAAGAGTGCCGGTAATTGCTCCGGTGGTAAATGCATTTGACAACAACCCGAGTTTGCGCCCTTTGCAGGACCTCGGATTAGACGGACTGAATGACAACGACGAACGTTCGTACTTTGGCTCCTGGCTCGATACCTTGAAAAAAGGCCTCTCTGCCAATGCTTATCAAGCCATTCAGGAAGACCCCTCGAACGATAATTTCGTGTTTTACCGCGATCAGCAGTTCGACCAAAGCAAACCCGGGGTATTGGCACGGTACCGTAAATTCAACAACCAACAAGGAAACTCTCCCGTAAATAATTCATCCAATCTTAACCCTTCCGCAACCAATTTGCCCGATGGGGAAGACCTCAATCGAGACAACTCCTTGAATGAAAATGAGGCCTATTACCGGTATCCAATTAAAATGACCAAAGGGAAAAATACCGTTCAAAGCAATGGAAACACCATTACGCTCGACGGCCTGGCTTTTGAAAGCGACCCTCAACTTAAAGATTTGATCACCGATACCGTCGTATTTTATAAAAACAATCAATATTATGTTTGGTATCGCTTTAAACTTCCGCTGGATTATAAACAACGGCAAAAAATTGGCGGTATCCAGGATTTTCGTTCCATCCGATTTATCCGGATGCTTTACAAAGGATTTGACGAACGTACCACCTTCCGATTCGCGACCCTCGAACTGGGCCGAAATCAATGGCGCCGATACACCCAACAATTGGGGTGCACCGATAGCCCAACCCCCAGCCAAATTCCTTTTGATGTAAACGCCGTCAGCATCGAGGCCAACTCTGCACGTACCCCTTTCAACTATACCATTCCCTATGGCATCCGACGAGAGCAGTCGGTGGGCGCTTTCCCCGATGTGCTTCAAAATGAGCAGGCTCTTTCGATGTCTATCTGCAATTTGAAATATTGCGATGCCAAAGCAGTGTTCAAAACCTTGAACCTCGACATGCGGCAATACAAACGCATCAAAATGTTTGTACACGCCGAAGCCAAGGATGAAGCCAATTTTCCGTTGGATTCTACCGACTTGAAGATCTTTATGCGCATTGGTTCCGATTTTGTGCGCAATTATTACGAATACGAAATCCCCTTATCGCCCTCTCAGATCCAAGACCTCAACAACAACCGAAACCCCGATACCCGCGAGTACAAGGAGGTCGTTTGGAAACCCCAAAATGATTTTGATTTCCCTCTCGACCTGCTCATTGAGGCCAAAACGAAGCGCAATGCCACTCCGGGATGGTCGGTTTCAACGCCGTATGAAATTAATGACCCCGAGAACCCAAGGGCCATTGTAAGGGTGGTGGGTAACCCCAATATCGGATATGCCAAAGGCGTCATGGTGGGGGTACGAAATACCGACCCCGCACAGCAAGAACATTGTGTGGAAGTGTGGCTCAACGAATTGCGCCTCAACGGCTTCAGCCAGAAAGGCGGGGTTGCTGCTCAGGCCAAAGTAGATATGAAATTGGCCGATATTGGAAACATCTCCCTGGCAGGCAGCTTTACCAGCCAGGGATGGGGCAGCATTGAGCAAAAAATAAATCAACGACAACGCGATGATGTTTTACAACTGGATGCCTCTACCAACCTGGAATTGAGTAAATTGATGCCGGTTAAATGGGGCTTGAAAATACCGTTTTACGCCCAATATTCCAGTATAACCCGCACACCGGAATTCGATCCCTACGATCTCGACATCAAATTGCGCGATAAACTGAGGGCAGAAACCGATCCGCAAAAACGGGATAGCATTCGCAGCTCCGCACAAGACGTGACGGTTGTGCGCGGTTTTAACTTTACCAACGTTCGTAAAGAGCGCAAAGCAGGTAAAAAGATTGCCTTGCCCTGGGATATCTCCAATTTTAGCCTAACTTATGCTTTCAACCAAACACGAAAACATACCCCCTTCATTCTCAGTGATGTGCTGAACCAATACAAAGGCGCGCTAGATTACCAATACAGTACAGGCCTAAAACCCTTGATGCCGTTCAAAAACCTGATCAAAAACGA
The DNA here is from genome assembly GCA_018969455.1 of Bacteroidota bacterium. GTDB lineage: Bacteria > Bacteroidota > Bacteroidia > Chitinophagales > Saprospiraceae > M3007. The sequence continues at coordinate 3,356 of JAGWYI010000418.1, forward strand.
TAAATACCTCAAATTCTTATCAGAATTTAACATCAATCCATTGCCCAATACCTATGGGTTTACCTCAACCCTAGAACGTTTGGCTGAAACTACAACCTATCGATTTGCAGGTGAAGATCCGGCTAAAAATACCTATTTCAACCGACGGTTTACCTGGGAACGAAACTATACCCTGGGTTGGGATGTAGCAAAATCGCTTCGGTTTAGCTTCGATGCAAACGCAAAAAGCCTGATTGATGAACCTTATGCGCTCGATAGCGATGGTAAAGTGCATGAAAAAAAATATGTACGGGATTCCATTTTGCAAAATATGCTCCGACTCGGCCGACCCAAAAGTTATACCCACAACCTGAGTTTGAACTATACCCTGCCTTTCAAATCTCTGCCGTTCATGGATTTTATTACCATGAAAGCATCCTATACGGGTTCATACACCTGGACAGCCCAATCCTTGAAATTGCAAAACCTGGATGCCCAAAACTTTCAAAGCGAAATAAATGCTCGTTCGCTGGGTAATACCATTCAAAATAACAGTGTTCGCCAGATCAACGGGGATTTTGACTTTACCAAACTATACGACAAAAGCAAATATCTCTCTAAAATCAACAAACCTGGTAAAAAGGTGGCGGCCGGTAAAGGAAAGCCGGGGACTGGCGGCAAATCGGGTAAAGATCCGGGCGGAGACCCTGGCCCAGGCGGAAAAATACCAGGTGTACGACAAGGCCGGAACAGCGGTGACCCCGGTAGCGGCAAAAGCCCACTCGGTGGCGCACCAGGCTCCAAAGACGATTCCATGGCTGGCGGCGCCAAAGACCGTAACCCTGCCGACCCCTCAAACCCAACTCCACCGCCAGCCGACAAAAACGCCCCAAAAAATGCCA
>JAGWYI010000419.1 GCA_018969455.1 Bacteroidota bacterium
GCAGCGAGCAACAGGCCTTCCACCAAATTTTGGAGTCGACCCGCATCTTTAATTCCGTTGGTGCACAAGGTATATATCTGTTCGGGAGATAAGGGTCTTTTTAAAATGGTTTCCAGCGCCAGTCGAACCGAGGCAATGGGCGATTTCAACTCATGGGTTATGCTCAGCATAAAATTTCGGCGCTGACGGGTGAGGGCGATTTCGCGATTTACACTGCGGTTAATGGCATACAAGCCAAAAATCAGGCACATTGCAAAAAACAGTCCTTCCGCAATGATCATGCGCTCATGCCGCTTTTTTCGGGCCAGAATGGTCTTGAACTCTCGGGTTTGTTCAAATTGAGTTTCATTCAACCCATTATTTTTTCGTGTAAACCACAATTCCAATAAATCGCGCTCAAGCCCAAACGACCGTCTGTTCTCATTCCACAACTGCACTGCCCACCAGAAAAAGGCCAGCAACATGTACCCTATGATAAACCTGGAAACCCAGGGCAATGGTATTCGCATCATGTTGTTTTGTTTCATATTTCTTACCAGGCGCCCCGAAACAGTGCTTTCAAATTGGAGTAGGTAAGCAATGCGGCAATCCCGAGCCAAATATACATCCATACCTGTGTCGGAAATATCCCAACAACCTGTTGGTACATCGCCAAATCACTTTTCGGCCCTACATTGAAGTCTTGTAAAATGTAAAACACCGCCGCCACCCCCAGGAACATTAAAACATCCTGATCCCAATTGGTTCGATTGGCAACAAAAAACAAGGCTAATGCAAATAACACCAGAATTACCGAACTTTCGGGCGACTCATACCACACGATGGCGGCAAATGCCATGGCGACGCTCAAACCATTAAGCGTCATTTGGGTTAGGCGTCTTTTGTGTGCACCAATGTACAACAACACATTTCCCAGTACCGAACTTCCCAAATATCCACCCATGAGGATGATTGCCGGATTTCCACCCTGTGTAACGGTGTATCCGCTGCCATCCGGGTTGATGCGCATACCGTCCACAGCAGCCCCGGTAAGAATCCCGGCAAGTGCATGCCCGAATTCATGCAGAAAGGTAACAAACAACGTGATGGGGTAAAGCAACAGGGAACCAAGGGTCCCACCCGCAAGTTTGAGTAAAATGTATATCAGCATAAAGGCCAACACCCGAAAATGGATGGAATTCGTTTTGCGTCGCATGGGTAGCTTTTAGGCAAATAACGGGATTCCCACGGAAAGTTCAAACATACCAACAAAATTTGATTTATTGTGCCCGCAGATCCGCAGTTCAATAGATCAATATTGGCAGATATCGCTTAAATTTGGGCTTTCCCCATACTAATCCAAACCAGCACCACATGCACACACTCAAACAAATTCGCCACCAGATTGGAGAAAACCAACTGGGAGAGGCACTTCAACTGCTTATCGAATACCTGGATTCAGGAACCGATACGGACTTACAAGATCAGGCAATTTTGCAAAAAAGCCGATGGAATGATTATCAGCACAAAAAAATGGGTGGCTTTGCCGATGAAAAAGAGGTAAATGCCATTCGATCGGCTTTACTTGAAATAACACGCATGGCTGAGAAACGAAAGGAAAAACCCCATGAAGTACCCTTCACACCGGCTCCCGTGGAAGCGCCTCCTGCGCCCGGTAAATTGTATGTGGCACAGTGCTTTTTTACCGGCGACCCCAATTCTTATTATGTGCTTCCCAACAATCAAATTGTAGTGATCAATATGATGACCAATATGCCCGTACATGTAGCCAATCGGAACATTTCCATAATGCCCAACTTTGCCTGGGTGTATCAATTTCCCAACGGTTTCTTTTACAGTGTAGACCATGCCGGAATTATATGGGGATTAAATGCATTTGGGATGTCGGTTCAGATGGGCTACGTAAAATACTTGTAACCAGGACAAGCTTTTTTTGAAAAAAGCCTGTCCTGGCCAAGCAGCAATCCTTATTGTTTGAGGATTTGCAACAATTCCACTTCAAAGATCAGGGTTGAACCAGGTTTAATTTTCTGACCGGCAGAACGATCGCCGTAAGCGAGTTCTGATGGAAGAAAAAACTTGAATTTATCGCCGGGCACCATCAACTGCACCCCTTCGGTCCAACCTTTGATAACCCCGTTCAATACAAATTGTGCCGGTGCTCCCCGTTGGACGCTGCTATCGAAAACGGATCCATCAATCAGGGTGCCGTGGTAATGAACCTCTACCTTGTCTGTCTCTTTTGGATGTTCTGTTCCTGTTCCTTTTTTTAGCACTTCGTATTGCAGTCCGCTTGCGGTGGTGATTACTCCAGGCCTTTTTTTATTTTCAGCCAAAAAGCGTTGACCATCTTCGCGGTTACGCTGTGCGGCACGGGCCTGAATGCCTTTGTTGTATTCTGTAAACAATTTGGCAGCATCATCGGGCGTCATTGAGACGGCTTCGCCTTTGAATGCCGATTCGAAAGTTTTCAAAAATACTTCCTTGTTTAGTTCGGCGCCCAATTGCCGATTGATGTTGTTGGCCATCACAATGGCGTAAGCATAACTGGCGCTATCTGCGGCATTTTTCAATTCCTGAGCAGAGACCATGGCTTTTTTATCCAGTTTGGAGGGATTGCTGGTTTGTGCCATTGAAACGAAACCCATCAACAACAAGGCAAAAGCCAAAATAGAATTTTTCATAAACGGTAGTTTTTGTTTGATATACGATGTGAAAAGGGCCCTTTTACCCTCATAGTTTTTATTTTTTCTTCATATCAGCATAATACTGATAGAAGTACGGAATGGTTTCAATGCCCTTGTAGTAATTAAACAATCCGTAGTGTTCATTGGGGGAATGAATGTCATCCGAATCCAGTCCGAATCCCATTAATACGGAGTGTGCGTGCAGCACCTCCTCAAACATCGCCACAATAGGGATACTGCCACCGCCGCGTTGAGGCAAAGGCTTTTTACCAAAAGACGCCTCCATTGCTTTTTCGGCAGCTTTGTATTCCACAGAAGTGGTTGGTACCACAGCCGCCTCACCGCCGTGAAGGGCTTTCACTTTCACCTTAACGTATTCAGGAGCAATAGATTCGAAGTGCTTTTGGAACAGTTTTTCGATTTTTTTGGATTTTTGATTGGGAACCAGGCGCATGGAAATTTTAGCAAACGCTTTGGACGGCAACACGGTTTTTGCGCCTTCGCCGGTATATCCGCCCCAAATACCGTTCACATCAAGGGTTGGTCGAATGCCCGTACGCTCGAGGGTGGTATATCCTTTTTCTCCCAATAAGCCTGAAACATGGAGATCTTTCATGTAGTCTTTTTCGTTGAAAGGTGCTTCATTCATCATGGCACGCTCTTTAGACGAAACTTTGTCTACATCGTCATAAAATCCTTCCACGGTAATGCGTCGTTTTTTATCATGCAATGATGCAATCATGTCGCAAAGCACATTGATCGGATTTGCAACGGCACCGCCATACACGCCAGAATGCAAATCGCGGTTGGGGCCAGTCACTTCCACCTCCATGTAACACAGTCCGCGCAAACCAACGGTTAAGCTCGGCGTTTTGTTGTCAATAATGCTTGTATCTGAAATAAGAACGACGTCACAAGCGAGTTTTTTCTTATTTTCTTTACAAAAATGTTCCAAGTGTACCGATCCAACCTCTTCTTCACCTTCAATCATAAATTTTACGTTACAAGGTACACCGCCATTGTGCAGCATGGTTTCGTAGGCTTTAAAGTGCATAAAAAACTGTCCCTTGTCGTCACAGGCGCCCCTGGCAAAGATGGCGCCCTCGGGATGAATGGGTGTTTTTTTCACAACGGGTTCAAACGGCGGATTATCCCATAAAGCGAGCGGATCGGCAGGTTGCACATCATAATGCCCATAAACCAGTACAGTTGGCGCCTTGGGGTCAACCATTTTTTCGCCATAAACGATCGGATGCCCCTCGGTGGGAATAAGTTCTACAGCGTCCAGACCCAGTTGACGCATGTGTTCGGCGGTAGCCTGCGCCATTTTATGCACCTCATTCGCATAGGCAGGATCGGCGGAAATGGAAGGTATTTTGAGCAGTTCAAGCAATTCATCTAAAAAGCGCTGCTTGTTTTCGTTCAGGTATTGATTGAATGCGTTCATGACTTATTTAAGTTAATAATGTGGGCGAAGTTCTGCTTTTTTGAAAAAGCAGTTGGTAAAATCGATTAAAATCTCAAATTATCGGTT
>JAGWYI010000420.1 GCA_018969455.1 Bacteroidota bacterium
AATGCCCGTAATGTTCCACCCTTGAAAATAAAAATCTCCGTGCAACTCCGTACCTCCGTGTAACTCTGTGGCCCCTTTTTTATACCATATTGAATCATCCTGGACAAAAACGAACACATTAGTCAATATAGTGCAACTTATTGCGCATTTCGTACTAAAATTTGTTTTGCGGGTAAGCCTAACTTTGCAAAAACATTTTTATGAAATTGACAACGCACATTCAAGATTTTTTACAGCAACCTTACGGTTTGACCAGCGAACAGATCGCCTTTTACCAGGAAAACCGCTACATCAAATTAAAGCAGGTTTTTGATCCCGAAACCCTTGCTTTTTTTAATGAGGTCATTACGCTTCAGGTAAACAAGATGAAAACCGAAGATATTCCACTCGAAGAACGGAATACCTACGGCAAAGCATTTTTACAGTTATTCAACTTGTGGCGTGAAAACGAGGAGGTAAAAGCCCTGGTGTTCAGCAAACGCCTGGCAAAAATTGCCGCCGACCTGATGCAAACCGAGGGCGTGCGCCTGTACCATGACCAGGCTTTGTTTAAAGAAGGCGGCGGTGGCATCACCCCATGGCATGCCGATCAATTCTACTGGCCTTTGGAAACCGACAAAACGGTTACCGCCTGGATTCCTTTGCAGGAAACACCCCTGGAGATGGGACCTTTGGAGTTTAGTGCAGGCAGTCACCGCATTGTAGAAGGACGTGATTTGGAAATTAGCGACGAAAGCGAGGCAGCCATTCAGCAAAAACTGCGCGTCACCAGCTTTAAACACGTCATTGAAGCCTTTGATTTGGGGGAAATCAGCTTCCACTCGGGCTGGGTTTTTCACCGCGCCGGCGCCAACGTAACCGACCAAATGCGGAAAGTAATGACGGTCATCTACATGGACAAGGATATGGTGTTGAAAAACCCGGAAAACAAAAATCAGATCAATGATTGGAACACCTGGTGCCCCGGCGCACAAATCGGAGCCGTGATTGATACCCCCCTAAATCCTGTCATCTATCAAAACTAAAGCCTTGCAAATCAAGTATTGTTGTACCTACTGGGGTTGCGAAAAAGACAGCCCGGATGCCTTTGTGCGCAAAGTATTAGCCGCCGGCTATACAGGCATAGAAATTTTTCTGCCGCCCCAGACAGATTCCTTTACCAAAAGATTTGTCGAAATATGGGAGGGCATGCGTGACCAAAATACCGACTTCGTTTTCATCGCGCAGCAACTTACCGCGCCTTCCAATGAATCGGTGGATGCGTATATTGCCCGGATGACGCAAAGTTATTATGAGTTAGCTGCCTATCAACCCAGTTTTATCAACGCGCATACGGGCAAGGATTTTTATTCCTTTGCGGATAATTGCAAAGTCATCGAAGCAGCCTTGAACATTGGCAGCAAAACGGGTATTCGGATTTTGCATGAAACCCATCGAGGAAGATTTTCCTACCATGCGGCCAGTTTGTTGCCATATCTCAAAGCGTTTCCGGAACTGGAACTGGTCGGCGATTTTTCCCATTTTTGCGCGGTTTCTGAAAGTTTATTGGAGGATCAGCAAGACATTTTGCAACAAATCATCCCCCACGTCGCGCATATACACGCACGCGTCGGACACGCCCAGGCGGCCCAGGTAAACGACCCGTTTGCGCCCGAATGGCAACATCACCTCAGCGTTTTTGAAGGATGGTGGCAACAAATTTTAGAGGAAAAGCAACGGACAGGCATCCAAAAAATGACGATTACGCCCGAATTTGGTCCGGCGCCTTACATGCCATTACTTCCCTTTACGCAACAGCCGCTGGGCAATCAGTGGGAGATAAATCGTAAAATGATGGAACGGTTGCAGAGCACGCTTCACCTGTAAAATCCTGTTATGAGGTCCATCCAAAAAAAACGAACCAATCTTTTTTATACCCTCCTCAGTTTACCCGCAACGGCCGTAGGTTTTTGTTTGTCGACGCAAGTGGCAGCCCTGAGCTGGATTCTGAGCACTCAATACAAGCTCCATATCGAAGATGTGGCTTTGGTTTGGCTGGCGGGTCCGCTCTCCGGCATCATTGCGCAACCCATCGTGGGCATGATGAGTGATAAAAGCTGGTTTATGGGTGGCCGACGAAAACCCTACATTGTGATGGGCGGAATGTTGGGCGCCGGAATGCTCCTTGCATTGCCCCATATTGATTTGATCAGCCAATCCAGTGGCGCCAGCATTTTTGTAGTCGCGGTGATCGTGTCCCTTTTATTAGACATGAGTATCAATGTCACCTTCAATCCGGCCAGGGCGATCATCGCCGATGTTACGCCCCCCGGCCTCGACCGAATCAAAGGGTTTTCGTGGATGCAAGTGGTCAGCGGTACCTTTGGCATTGCAGCCTATTTCGTGTCGGTGGCTTTTGGCAATATGGCTTTGATTTATGTTGCAGCCTTTGTGGTGCTCCTTTTTTCAACGGTTCCCGTGTTTTTTATAGAAGAACCCAGGGTATTGCACACCGAAGCGGCTGAACAGGCACCAACAACCGGCCGATCTTCTTTGAGCGATGGTGTGGCCATTTTATTCCCATTGTATGGCTTTATCGCCTTTGGATTGTTTGTTGTCCTGAATAAAATGATATTCCAAGGCGGTTGGGATGGCATACAAACCTACTTTATGCTGGGCTGCTTGGTGGCTACTATCTTTATGGGGGCCATAACCATCCGGAAGGGAAAGCGGCAACCGTCCGACACGAATGATTTTCAAAAAATACTGTTGGCGCACGCATTCTCCTGGCTTGGGATACAGAGCATGTTTGTCATGAGTTATTTTTACATCAAAGAAAAAATGCTGCCCGGGCTGGATACTTCCCACGTGATCGCAAACGCTTTTTCAAGTATTTTTTCGACCTCCGAGCACACAGCAGAACAAACCGCGGGTAATATTTTATCCCTGGGATTTTTATTGCTCAACGTGGTAGGCGCACTCTTGCCGGTGCTATTGTTGGAACCGCTCAGCAAAAAAATGGGGAAAGTAAAGGTTTACCGAACCGCCATTGCCTGTATGACCGCCGGCTATTTTTTGCTCTACCTGGCAGGAACCCGGGAACTTGTGTTTTACCTTGGAATGATTATCTGTGGTATCGGGTGGTCGGCCGTCATCTCCATTGTGTTTGCCATCATGACCGAAAAAGTAAATGCCCGTAAAATGGGCATGTTTATGGGTTTATTCAATTTCAGCGTGGTGTTGCCCGCCATGATGACGCCTGGCATCTCCAAGATCGTACATGATACCGGCAATTATGCGTTGCTTTTTTTAATCATTGCGATCAGTTTGCTGGTTTCTTTGATTTGTTGGTTGTTTTTGCGCGACTAAACCAGTAATTAAATGGGATTTTAGAGAAAAATGGGTGATAACTGCATTTTACTATGAATCGTACGTATATTCCTCCAGCAAAACGGCGAGATCCTTGAGGAAATGGCTGGATTTTTTGGGACGGATTGGCAACTTTTCCCTATTTTTATTGCAATTTTTCACCATTTGCAAAAGCCTTGGTTCAATTGCCACTCATGTTATATCAAAACACCCAAACTACAATGACCACCTCCGCTCTTAAATCCCCCATTTGGTTCAAAATCCTTCTAGGACTTTACGCTTTAACAAACTTGTTTATAGGTATATTATGGATAGCATTTCCGGTAATCATTGCCGGCTTAAACTCCCTATTCACCCCGATTCAACTCTTTTTTACAACGCTTTTCTTTTTGTTTATAAAAATTGCGGTGTCGATTCTTTTATTGGATGATCGAAATACCTGGGGTATGGTAGGAATGCTGATCCTTGCAAGCATTTGGGATGGCTATATGGCATTTCCATTCTTCAGGCATAATTGGGCTTCGGGTATTTGTGTGTTGGATGTTTTGGTCTTGGGTGCCGTTCTTTATTTATTTCAGCCTATTAGAAAGTGATATTCCAAACTATTTACCGCTTTAATGCCCGGTATCATACATATGAATAAAAAAAGTTAAAATAAGAAAAAAAATTCACTGGACGATTTGGATATTCAATGTTTATTGTATGTTTGTATGGATTAAATTTGCCACATGAACCCTCACTCCCTATTGATAATTATATTGGACAATTGCGTCAAGCGAACCACTGTGGTTCGCTTGACGCAATTTGTTTATGGGGTGTTATTCGGTTGTCCTACCCGTCATTTGCCGG
>JAGWYI010000421.1 GCA_018969455.1 Bacteroidota bacterium
TGCCGCCAGCTTCCTTCAGATCCCATCTCGCGATGGACACCCTTGCCTTTGGCTAACACTCCTCGCTGCCAAGCGTGTAGCGGACTTTCACCGCCAAGTTAGCGCCCATGCCGGGCGCACCAAGAATAGGAACGCCGCCGGAAAGGCAGCGTTCCCTCTAAAGCCCAATCCGGGCATCACCTGGTTATAATAAGTTTGGCATGTTGAATTTGCTCCGATTCGAGCCACACCGCCAGCTGGTAAACTCCCGCACTCAGTGCTTTCAAATCCAAGGCCCCAATGCCATTTCCGCCATATAGAACCGTTCTTTGTTCCAATACTTTTTGTCCGAGAGCATTGAATAAAACCAGGTACAGGCGCCCAGAAGCAACATTTTGCAGGGTCCATGTGGCATAATCAAACGCCGGATTGGGGAAAATTCGGAATTGCACCAAATTTCCTGGCGCTGCACCGGTGGATGAAAGTACATGAACCTGAAACACAAGGGTGCTGTCACAGCCATTTTGAGCCACCTGTTGCAGGTAAATAATCGTATCCTGGTAAACAGCAACACCGTTAACCTGGCCACCCGGCGTTGTCTCCACCTGAATGAAAGTCAAACTCGTATCCCGCACAATCAATTGTAATTGTAGCAAGCTGTCGCAGCCCTCCAGATTTTGAAGATGGGAAACGTATAATCCGCTTTCCGTTAGCGATTCACCATTGAAAGAAACCGTATCTCCTCTGCAAATGAATTGCGTTATATTGGCATAAGATACCGGCAAATGCTCCAGTTTCAGGATTACCGTGCTGTCACAACCATGTACATCTGCAAATATCCAACTATACTGCCCTTCCTGGGTAATGGGCTGATTGTTATAAGTGTATACTTCCCCTGTACACACAGCCGCTTCAATTAGGGATGTTTGTGGTTCGAAAACCTGCAAATTCAAAGAAAACAAGGTGTCACAACCCGTACTTGCCGGAATTACAGCCTCATAAGTACCAGGAAGGGTTAATCGTTGGCCATGAAATAAATAAAACCCTCCGGCACATATCGTAGCATCCGAATGAATAGAAAGAGGCGCTTTTATGCTTAAATTGAGCGAAACCACACTGTCACACCCAGAATACGTATTAAAATGCTTTTCATAAATACCCGCTTGCGACAAAGTATCGCCTTCAAATACATAATAATCCCCTTCGCAAATTTGCCGATTGATGTGAACCACCGGCGGTGGGTTCAGAGTCAGGTTGAGTACAATCATGCTGTCGCAACCATTGGAGGCAGGCAGATGTTTTTTATATTGTCCGGCGCTGGTAAGGGTATCCCCGAGGAAAAGGTAAAATCCGCCCTGACATATCTTTTTGTTCAAAATCTTGGATATTTGGGGTCTGGAAAGAATTTTATACCGTTCCTGCAAACTGAATTGCGCCAATTCAAGATTTTTTACGATCAAGACAGGCACCGGATAAACCATTCCATCCACATCGATGTATTCCTGGGTTCCCGAGCACACGTAAATGGTGCTGTCATAGCGAACCAAAGCCGGAGCGGGCAAATTATGCTCGTAGGTATTGGTTGAAACAGGCGCCTCCAAATCGAAATAAATCCAGGCCTTGTTGCGAATTACAGTCCCAGGTAGGTTTTGAGCCTTCTGCGGCGCCCGGAAAGTAAACCAGCCCCTGCAATGTTCGGGATCTGTACTTTTGGGTGGTAAATTTATTCCCTGGAAAGTCCAACGCAAAATTCCACCATTAAAACGGGCAAAGGAGAATGGAGCACTTGCCGATCCCGGTTTTGTGGTATTGGGATTGAGAAATTTCGGCAAGGTATCGTATACCACCACATTGAATGCCGTATCGGTACCCGTATTCTCAAATTCTATGCGATATTCAATATCAGAGCCCGCTTTGATGTAATGTTTGGAGGTAATGCCTGTTGGGATGCCCGTTTTTACGTTGGGATCGAGCGGTGTTTGTACCGGATCACAATCCTGGTCATACAGCAAACCACTGTTGGGCGGCAAACTGGCCGCAGCGCCCAAACCGGAAATGGCATTCGGGTCGGATGAACATGCTTCCACACTGGCAGCCGGCAAAAAATGGTAATCCTGTTCAGATTCCTGCTCTGCTTCCAGATGCCAGGAAGAGCCGTCTGCAGGTAATTTTACTTCCATTTTTCCGGAAGCATCCAGGTCAATGGGTCGACTTGGAAACTGCGGCGCCCCGTTTTTAAACACCAAATAAGACAATAAACTGCTTGGCTGACTAGCAGGAAACTGGTTTTGAATGGTAAATACCACAGAATCCTGTTCACAAACACCCTTTACTGTTATATACGCAAGATAGGGAGACAATCCGGATTGCACACAATCGGAATGATAACTGGCCTGAACATCCGAACAGAGGGTCTGACCAAATTGCACCGAATCGGAAACCATGGCTTGAATGAAAATGCTTTTACAGGCGAAAGCATCTACCGAGGGAATCAGAAAATTCAGGGTGTGACCATTTGCACCAACCGGATTCACACTGGCAGTGTCATAAAACAACATTGGATCCAGTGTTACCGATAGTTGCACATTGGTATGGGGCAAGGTGCTGTTGTTGCAATACGAAACGAGTACCGTGGTTGGCCGCCCTTTTCGAAGTCGACCCTGAGCAATGTCAACCGAAGGATCTACACAATTGTCTGTTGTTTGAGCGCCAAAACAGGTGCGTACGGTGTCGATAAAATCCAGATGAACTGTTTGGAGGTCAGGGCATATTTTCCAGGCAGCACTGGGAGGCGTCACGCTGATGGAATATTCTCCGGGAGGAGGCGCAAGCAAAAGGTAACCGTTACCGGGATCGTCTACATACTGTGCGCTCTGCCCTGTAGCAAGACTGGTAACATTGAATTGCCACTTGGTTCCGGCAATCAGATTTTCCTGGACATCCAGCTGGCAATTGCCATTTAAATCCTCATATACACAGGGCTCCCATTTCCGCAAAGGCTTCACCTTGAAAACAGCGGTATTGATGTGAGCTGGTAGATAAATGGAATCGGAACAGATCATCATCGCATTATCAGGTCCTTGCAATTTGACCATGTAGTCAACAGAGTCGCTCAAATCGGTAATAATTTGGCCCAAATTGCCTCCTGTAAATGTTTTAATTAAAGCATTTGTCAATGGATTATAAAAACGTACCGTCCAATTGGCCCCCTGAATAAACAAGGGATCTGTCGGCAAAGTACAGTTGATATTACTCTCTAATATGTTTACTTTTACAAGGGATTGCCCGTCCTCCGGTTTACATTTGATTCCATATGCATTGTCAAATTGGAACGAACAGCGGTCATAGTTATATCCGTCAATCATCAAAAGATATTCTTGGCCCGGCGTGGTGGGTGCTACCAAATTTGCATTCCAAAGAATTTGATCAATGCAACTCACCAAATGATTCAGGTTGTTGCAATCCACGCCTGGAACAACCTCATAAAGGGCGGCCTGAAGGCCTTTATTCAGCTGGCAATCAAATACAGAAATGCCTAGTTCGATTTGATCGGCATCCGCCAATAATTTAAACCATTTCGGATTGTGAATAACCCCGCATCCAAAATTTTGAAGGTTTGATACGGGCGCATCGTAGTTGTCGAAATAATTGGAGAATAAATCCGATTCACACCAGGTACAGGCATCCTGGCAAGTAAAAGATGGCATTGGAGGTTGACAATCCTGACCGAAGGAAGAAAGTTGGAAAAGGCAAACAAAAAGCAGCCCCAACAGCGTTGGTTTGAAAGATCGGGTACGCATAGACAGTTTGTTGAAAGTTACAGATGAAAGATTGATCCAACCGGAAATTCGCTGCCTGCTGCAATTTTATTTTATTTTAACGATTGTGCAATTTCTGATTTTCGAATAGATTTTATATTTTGAGCAATCAGATTATATATATATAATCATCCTACACAATATATTTATTTTGTGTTAATTGCACCAACATTTGCAGAATCGCCTGGAAAAATCAGGCCGGATTTCGTAGATTTATAAAATCGTTGCGCACAAAACCTGTAGGCCTGATGCATCCAGTTCTATCTGATCGTAGAGACGTTGCATACAATCCCGTTCTCACGATCACAGAATTCGAAATGACGCTGAATATCAACGGATTTCGCATTATATCATCAAAAATCCCGAAAAATGGGGGGATGATAAATTTTACAAACCGTAA
>JAGWYI010000422.1 GCA_018969455.1 Bacteroidota bacterium
ATCCTAAAGGCCTGGATCTGGCGGGTGAAACCCAGGCTCGATCTTTTGATGCTTTCGGCGCTATGAAGGAACCAGGATTCAAAGTATTACACATCCAGGAAATTGATTTTCGAAGCAATTGCCTCACATTAAAAGCCTGTTTGCAGGAACTAAAGGCCTGGTCGGATTTGCACCCCGATCATGAGCCCATCGTAATAACAATTAATGCAAAAGACGACACCCTCCCTGTGCCTGGATTCACGCGTCCGCACAAATTTACAAGTACAGTATTTGATGCTTTGAATCAAGCGATTCAAAATGGCCTGGGGGTGGAAAAAATCATCAGTCCAAACAGCGTTCGTGGAAATTTCAGCACCCTCGAGGAAGCGGTACGCAAACAAGGCTGGCCCAAAAAAAGCAAGGCAAAAGGCAAATTTTTGTTTATATTGGATGAGAATGAGGAAAAAACAGGATATTATGTCCAAAATCACCCCAATTTGAAGGACCGGATTTGTTTTGTAAATCTTCCTGAAGGTCGCCCGGAAGCAGTAACGTTTATCCTGAACGATCCCATCCGGGATCAATCTGCCATTCAAGCCCTGGTAAAAAAGGGATTTCTTGTACGCACCCGTGCCGACGCAGACACCGAAGAAGCGCGAAAAAATGATTATACCCGCTTTGTTGCGGCCATGGCATCCGGTGCACAAATCATCTCCACCGATTATTATTTTGTAAGTACCTTTTTCCCTTCACAATACCGAATTAGATTTGGAGATGGTGGGTTTTATCGAAAAAACCCTTTGTTTGAATAAACAACCGGCGCCTTGATGTTTCAAGATGCCGATTGTTCTGAAGATAGGAAAAAAGCGTTATTGTTTATATGCAGCGGGAAAGCGGCTTTACTTTTCTTGATCTTTTTTCAATAAATCGCGAATTTCTGCCAACAAGGCTTCGCTGGGCGTGGGCGCAGGCGTAACCGCAGAGGGGCCGGCAACGCGGAGCAAGAGAAATAACGAAGTGCCTACCAGGATAAAATCGACTACGGCTTGCAAAAAAGCGCCGTATCCGACAGATATACCCGCAATTTGGAAGGATAAGGTGGTAAAATTAACGCCGCCAAGGATGCCTCCTACCAGGGGCATGATGATGGAATCTACCAGGGCAGAAACGATTTTACCGAAGGCTGCGCCGATGATTACACCTACAGCGAGGTCGAGAACATTGCCTCGCATTAAAAATGCTTTGAGTTGTGCAAACATGAGTAAGAATTTTGAACAGGAATAGTCGGATTTTAAAGATGGCCTGATTCTTTCGGATTATAAGAAGTTTGTATTTATAACAATCTTGTCATGAAGCGCCTGCAATGATATGAAAATGCTTGCAAAAGCTCCCCTTTTTTTGTTTTAAATACATTAAATTTTTTTAAACCCGTGTAAAAGTGGAGCCCGGTGTTAATCTTTTGCAAACCGCATGGTACATGCTCAGGAAGGCTTACAAATCCTGTAATTTTGTGCATTGGCTTATGTTCGGTCAACTCGAAATCATTCACCTACCATTATTCAATCTGACATGGAAAGAAGTAAACAAATCCAGATCGGTCTTATGGGGCTGCTGGCAATTCTCCTGATCGCCAATTTGTTTGGCGGCGGCTTCAAAAACTGGTTCGGCTCTAATGCCGGCGATAAATTGCGTGAATCGGCAGCATCATCTGTTGTTGTCAGCGACGGCCCAAGTGCAAGCGCAAGCGGTGGAAATATTCCCGGTACCAATGTATCAATTACGCAAGCGCCTACTGGTCCGACTACTACCGTTCAGTATGAACAAGAAAAATTCAATTTTGGCACTTGCGATGAAGGCGAAGTGGTGAAACACCTTTTCAAATTCAAAAACACCGGAACCGAGCCGCTCATCATCAGCAATTGCAAAGGCTCCTGCGGATGCACAGTTCCTACCTGGCCGAAAGAACCCGTTCCTCCCGGCTCAGAAGCAGAAATTAAAGTTGAATTTAACTCTAAAGGAAAACCCGGGCCGCAAAGCAAACGCGTTACCGTTACTGCCAATACCATCCCTACCGAAACTTTCCTCGAAATTTCCGGTGAAGTGCGCGGTAAAGAACAACCCGTGGCAAAAGGCGTAAACTAAAACGCCCTTTTCTTCCATAAAAAAGCGGCTTCCAGTGCATCACTGGAAGCCGCTTTTTTATGGCTTGAATCGCAAAAAACAAAAAAAAAGGCCTGACTACCATACAGCAGCCAGACCCAAATAAACCCCAAAAAACCGAGACAAAGATAAAGTGCCTGACGGGTCTTTGCAAACTTTTTATTAAAAAATTATCAAAAAATTGGAAGGCTCACAACAAGACTAGGCTGCAATTACTTCGAGGTGCTTGGCCGTATCCAGATAATGCCTGAATTGAATCACTTTGCCCGCTTCGTTGAAAGTCCACAAATGCATGGCTTCATCGTGATACTGTTTGTGGGTATCTAAAAAGGTGCTCGTAATCGTAAATGCAGCGGCTACCTGATGTCCGCCTCCCATTAAATTGGTTACTTCAAATTGGGTAATGTTCAATTTGGTGGCCAATAATTGGAAAAAACCGATCACGGCATCCTTTCCAATTCGGTGCTGCATCCAGGGCACTCCGCCGTTTTGGGCGGTGTTGGTTTCTCCCCAGGGCTCCCATTGAACCTGCTCATCGAGGTGCTCCAAAATGCCTGGTACATCGCCCTGGGCGAAACAGGCATAAATTTTTTGTACGGTTTGAATGTTGTTGGTCATGTTACTTCGATTAGATTGCGTTAAAAACCGGACTTTTCCCGGAAAAAAATCCGTCAGTGAATGGGCGCGCAAACTGTTATACGAAGCACAAATTAATTTGGATGCAAATGCGGCAGGAGAAAAAAGTGGTCCCGACGGGAATCGAACCCATATCAAAAGTTTAGGAAACTTCTATTCTATCCATTGAACTACGGGACCGCATGCCAGAGGCCGCAAAAATAGGCATTTTTTGTTCTCAAAACAGATGCAAGCGCAACAACGCATGCAAAAAGACGCTTATTGCCGCCGCCAGACACGCACGCTTGACCAAAATTTATCCCCCCGGCCGACCGCTACCCCGATTCCCCAATTCAATGACTTCCAAATGGTGCAATTTGCCCTCTGTAATCTCAAATCGAACCAATGTTTTCACTTTATGCCATCCCTCATTGCCACAGGCTCCCGGGTTTATGTGTAAAAAAGCGCCAACCGGGTCGGGCATGATTTTTAAAATATGCGAATGCCCGGAAATAAACAATCCGGATCGAGGCGGGTCTGCCTGCAGTATCTTCCTGACCCTGGGTGAATAACGCCCCGGATACCCACCGATGTGGGTCATAAACACCGGCAAACCAGCGCAACTAAAATGCAAATCCAAGGGGAATTCCTGTTGAATTTGTTTGTTGTCTATGTTGCCATATACGCCACGCAATGGCTTGAATGCACGCAAGGCATCGATCAATGCCATGCTGCCAAAATCGCCGGCATGCCACACTTCATCAACTTCCGCAAAATACTGAAACACCTTCGGATCGAGACTCGAATGGGTGTCGGACATTAATCCTATTTTCATTTTTCTTTATGTTTGATTCCGTGATGGCCTGCTTTGCCACTTGGTCTTTAAGCAAGCCAAAATTCGCCCAAAAGGGTTGTTATTGGACCATCAAATTGCAGCCACGATGCTCTGCAGCATCCAGCCTGCCTATAACTTCAAACATGCCATTTTCATATACTTTACCCAAATCTTCTGTGGAAATGAAGGAAATGGTATCCAAATTGGCCAAATCAACAAACTCTAACACCCCTGTTTTACCCATCGCTGCCCGGGAAAAGGGATCATTTACCTCGCTCGTGCGTGCGCGCATGGTGGGCGCGGGCGCAAAGAAATTGCCCGATTTCAGGTAAGCCTGGGAAAACAATTCGGTCATGCCATATTCTGAATATATTTGCCTTAGCTGAAACGCCCGGCAAAGCACTTCGTGCAATTCATTGCGCGTCAGTTCTTTACGCTTGCCTTTCATGCCGCCAGTTTCCATCACAAGCACACCTTCCAGGTCCATCGGGTACGCCTCTGCAAAGTCTAAAAGCGCATAACTAACGCCCAAAAGCAAGGTGGGAATTCTCTTTTTCTGACATTGGAGGATCCGCGCTCGCAAACTGGCGTAATCGTGCAGAAAAA
>JAGWYI010000423.1 GCA_018969455.1 Bacteroidota bacterium
TATCAGGTAGTGCGATCAATACCACGTGGCAGGGTATGTACTTATGGATTGATTGCCGATTTTTTAGGGCTTGGATCGAGCAGAATGGTGGGTTGGGCATTGAATCAGGTAGCCGGACATGAGGGCGTACCTGCGCATCGGGTAGTAAACCGTGAAGGATTACTGAGTGGCAGGCATCATTTTCCGACACCCAGTTTCATGGCCTCCTTATTGGAGGCTGAAGGCGTACAAATTGTAGAAGACAAGGTTGCAGATTTCAAGGCCTTACTCTGGCGACCAGAGGAAGGGTTGGGAATAGACTGGGAATATGAACCGGTAAAAGGCTAAATTTACCAGGACATTTCGTCGTCGTCTTTTTCTTTACGTGGTGTGGTGCGTTCGTCGGGCGCATCATCCATTTCGGGACGGTCGTCCATGGCATCTTCGTCCTCATCGAAATCGCGATTTTGCGCTTCCCATTCGGCTTGACGGCGATCGAATTCCTCGTAATCAAAGTCGGGCATCAAATCGGTTTTCACATGATTAACCACTTCTGTGAGTGAGGTAACGAAGCGGTTAAAATCTTCTTTGTACAGGAAAATTTTATGTCTTTTGTATCCGTAACCATCCTCACGGCGGGTGCTTTCAGTGATGGTGATAAAAAAGTCGTTGCCTTTGGTTTTGCGCACATCGAAGAAGTAAGTACGTCGTTTGCCTGCGCGCACGCGTTTGGAGAACACACTTTCTTCGGGTTCCCGGTCGCTGCGGTCGCCTCGGTCGCGGAAGTCGTTTCGATCCCGGAAGCCACCCCGATCCCGATTAAAGCCGCCCCGGTCGTTGCCGCGGTCGCGATAATCCCCGCCGCGATCCCGGTTGAAGCCACCTCGATCGTTCCCACGGTCACGGAAGTCGTTCGGTCGATCCCGATCGCGATCTTTGTCCCGGTCGCGAAAATTCCCGTCTTTCCGTTTAAAATGCCCGTATTCCACCTGTCAGATTGTTTTGTTGAAAAAAAGAAAAGTTACAATACTGTGAGCTAAGGTAGATTTTCCTTTTTAACAACTGCAATGATTTGGTATAAAATCTATTGTGCGAACACTACTTTACCCGCAATTATCGTTTTCAGCACTTTTGCCGAACGAAATTCGATTGGGTTGCATTCCAACAAGTTGACAGAAACTACGGTGAGGTCGGCCAGTTTGCCTACAGCGATAACGCCTTTTTCCTGTTCTTCAAAAGCCGCGTATGCATTCCAACGGGTATAGGAGTTCAGGGCTTCTGTTCGGGTCATTTTTTGTTCGGGATAAAATTCCAAACCGGTATCGGTACGTTTTCGGGTTATGGCTGCGTACAAACAGGCAAAGGGATCCAGTTCTTCTACCGGGGTATCGGTACCGTTGGCGAGTTTTGCCTGTGCATCGAGCAGGCTGCGCCAGGCGTACGCGCCTGTGCGTGCCCGTGTGGCGCCCAGGCGTTTTTCTACAAAAGGGGCGTCGCTGGTACAATGAATGGCCTGCATGGAAGCAATAACACCCATTTGGGCAAAGCGTGGCATATCCTGCGGGTCGATGTTTTGGGCATGCTCAATGCGCCACCGAAGCCCTCCTCGTGCGCTCCCGTATGCGGGGCCTTGCGGGTTATGCGGGAGGCTTTCATCGAACAAATTGAGTACTTCCCGATTGGCCCGATCGCCAATGGCGTGTACACAGAGTTGCAAGCGGCGTGCACGACATTGGGCTGCCAGCAAACGCAAACTGTCAATGGGGGTTAAAATTTGACCTACATTGTCGGGTTTGTCGGCATAAGGCGCCAAAAGCCAGGCGCCATAAGATCCCAGCGCACCGTCGAGATAGGCTTTTACCGCCCGCGCGGTGAAAAAACCCTTTCCAATGCCGATTTGCGGGTATTGCTGCAGGCGCGGGAATTCGGCTTGTCCGGGTTGCAGAATCATGGCCCAGATGCGCACTCCGAGTTTGCCTGTTTCGGCCAAACGCTTGTATTGCTCCAATTCCCAAAATGTGCTGCCGGCATCCTGAAAGGACGTGATGCCATTTTCCCAGCAATGGCGGGTAGACAATTGCACCAGTTCTTCAAATTCGGTTGCCTTTTCGGCAGGGCTGCGCAAACTTTGCCAAAAATTATAGGTATTGGTAAGCAAATCCATCGCATTTTCTTCCAATACACCGCTTGCCTTCCCCGATGCATCCCGCACAATATGTCCGCCAGCCGGATCGGGGGTGGAATCGGTAATTCCGGCCTGCGCCAGGGCTTTTTCATTGGCGATAAGCGCATGCCCGCTGGCATGGTATAAAATGACCGGGTTGTGGGGGGCAAGTTGGTTGAGTAAGGAATTATTGGGATAGCCTCCCACCAAAGGGTCGGGCGATTGGGTCCATTTTTCCTGATGCCAACCGCGGCCCTCCAACCAGGCGCCTTTGGGCATTCTCTGCGCTTTTTGGGCAACCAAATTGCCAATTTCTTCCCAACTGGTGGTGTGGAGGAGGTTTAGATCGCGCATCATTTTGCCCATCAATACAAAATGGCCATGTCCTTCAATAAGTCCGGGCATTACAAAGGCGCCTTTCAGGTCAATTTGTTCGGTTTTGCGTTTGGCTAAGCGGCGCACGCTTTTGTCGGCCCCCAATGCAATAATGCGGTCGCCAGCAAGGGCGATCGCGGTGGGATGTCGCTCTACGGTATCGGCAGTAAAAAAAACGCCGTTGTACAACACCATAGAACATTTGGGGTGTAAAGCGGGTGCACAGGCGCTGTTGAGCAGCAAGGCAAACAACAGCAAACCGCCTGTATAAATGCGGATGCCTTGGAACATAAAGGGGATATTTTAAATGAAAACAGGATGATTTTCAGGCTATACGGTATCGTAATTGCGGGTGCGCCATACCGAAATAAGCAGGCGAAAAGCAAAAACAGCACCAGCGATGATGCTACCTGCGCCAAAAAACAACATTTCGACCCAAAGGTAAGATTCGATGGCGCGTTTTTCCGCAGCAGGCAGATGGCCTGTCATGGGATCGAAGGTATAATTTTCAATTGATACCATAAAATTGTGCAAGGCGTCAACGAGGTGGAAGACCAGCGGAAACATGGCCAACATGAGTGCAATTTTAAGAACCTGTTGCTTGGCGATCAAAGTGTGCGGCAACAAGAAAATGTACCGGGTAAGGGTTATCAGACAAACGACAAAAAGGATGTTGTCTGTTTGGAACATCCAAACGTACATGGCTTTGTGTATGGGACTCAAAACAGCCAACACAATTCCGGCTGTGATAAGCCACCACAGCAATTCAAGTGCCCCAAGTAATAACAGTCGTTTGTTCATAGCATTTGTTTACCCGGTGCAATTTGCTTTTATGCCTGTGCCGGTGGCGTATTGAAGTTCATGGGTGGCAACATTTGTTCCTGCTCGTCAATTTTTCCGAACTGTTGTTCATACTTTTGTACGTTTTCTTTCAGCGCAAACAGCAGACGTTTGGCATGTTGCGGGGTAATGATGATGCGGGATTTGACTTTTGCTTTGGGCACATTAGGCATCATGCGGATAAAGTCTACCACAAATTCGGCATTGGAATGCGAAATAATGGCCAAATTGGAGTAAATGCCTTCCGCTACTTCTTCTGAAATTTCGATATTGATGGCGGGCTGCTGCAAATTCTTGTCTTGCATGTTCTTGAAATTTTGGTATTACATTGAAACACCCGATTCGCAAAAGCGTTCAGGCGTGAAATTGAAAATAGCGCGCAAAACTAGGTAATCCTGTCAAAAGCGCACAATGTCATGCAGCATGATGGCAATAATTATCCCTGCCGGAAAATAAAAAATGCCGGTTTGCATCATGGGGAACACGGCTACACTAAACATAGCGCCCAATAGGAAACTAACCATAACGATGAGTCGAAGCAGGGCTTCCCGCTGGATGATGCGTCTTTGGTCGCCCGCAGAATGGAAAATTTCGGCGATATCAACGCCCAATTCATTGACTACGCCGGTCATTTGGCTTGCCTTTATGAGGGAAGATGTGGTGAGGCTTACCATAGCATTCTGGATGCCAATGGAAAAAAGTACGAGTGCGGGGAAAACGACAGGATGCATGGCTCGGGCTCCCCAAATTGCCACCAGTACAAACAAGGCAGCCACTGTGAGTAAAGGCAATAAATGTAAATACCGCCACTTGTGCAATTTTTCGCGTTCAAC
>JAGWYI010000424.1 GCA_018969455.1 Bacteroidota bacterium
AATTGTTTCAGCACCGCCATCTGGAAGGCTTCCGAAATTTCACCTTCTGTCACGGATGCATCGCCCAAGGAGCAAACCACCACGGGCGGATTTTCTTTTTCTGCATCGGATAGCGCCTGAATTTCGGATTTGTACCACAGGCCCATGGCCGTGCCGGTGGCCGGAATGGCTTGCATGCCCGTTGCGCTGCTCTGGTGCGGAATTTTGGGCATGTCGGGCCTGCGCAGACTGGGATGGCAATAATAGGTACGTCCGCCGGAAAAGGGATCGTCGCGTTTGGCCATCAGTTGCAGCATCAGTTCGTAGGGGCGCATGCCGATGCCGAGCAGCATGCTGTCGTCGCGGTAATAGGGGAAAATATAGTCTTGCGGCAGCAATTGCATGCTGACGGCCAGTTGAATGGCCTCGTGCCCGCGCGAGGTGGCGTGCACGTATTTGGAAACAAATTTAAAATTTTCCTCGTAAATCTCGGTCATGGCTTTGGCGGTCGACATCAATTCGAACGCGCGCAAAAGCACTTGGGCAGGAATAGCAGTAGCAGTATGCAAGGGTATAAATTTGGTTGAGCAAAAGCGGCGCAAAGGTAAGCCCTCCGGCTTACATGCGGGTAGATTGCCAGTTGCACAATTGCCAAATTTTATGCTTTTTTCTATAAACGGCGGTGTAGCGCAGGTTTACATCGAAAGGATTGGTTTTAAAAACCCCTTTTACGTGGATGATTCCGTTGATGATGGCTGTTTTTCCGTATGTACGCCGCTTTGCTTCCTGGCGTTCCATGCTCAGGTACTGAATGTCGCCCGAGGCAATGGCGTGGAGGTGTTGCGTTTTGTTTTCGGTATAGGCATTGGAATGGATGTACACCAGGTCATCGGCCAGCAAAATTTTCAGCGCGGCTGTATCGCGGTGCATTTGCGCCTCGAAACGCAGCAGTTCCTGCTGTTCCACCGTCATTTGGGCGGCAAGCAGGCCGGGGAGGGCGAGGAAAAGAGAAAGCAGGAGGTTTTTCATGCCGAAATGTACGGCGAATTTACCATTTCCATCTACGTTCCCATTCTTCCTGACGTCGTTTCTGTTCCGCAGCTTCCCGTGCGCGGGCTTGTTCGTATTCCGCCTGCAAGGTGTCGTGGAAACGTTGTAATTCTTCTTTTTTCAACATTTCATTTCGTTCACGTGTCATTTTGGGGGTAAACATCATATCGTAAACATTCATCCAGTGGTCTTCACCCACCCACACTTCCAACTCAGGGTTGAGCACATAAACGCCCCGGGCAAGTCGAAGAAACAGTTTTTTATTGTAGGGGTCAGCCCGGTCAATTTCGTTTTTGGCCAGAATAGAATTCAGGTATTGTCGTTTTTTTCGGAATTCGGGCAGGATGGAATCCGGGAAATGTTGGCACATTTCGAAAATTTCGTCCATCGTCAGACCTTTATCCACAAAATCCTTTTTTGGGAGCAGTCTGCGGGTTTGAGCCGCAATAAATTGATGCAAAAGAAAAAATTCGGCATTTCGCTGATGAATTTTAACCAGGTGGTTGTCAACCTTGACTTTTACAGAATCGGGCTTCAATTGTGGATACAGCGCGGGCAGGCGGGAATTTCGGAATTCGGGATTTACATCGGCCTGTTGCAGCGCCATGAGAACGGGGTTAATGCCAAAGTTATCGGTCACATCAATTTTGGCGCCTTGTTCGAGTAAATAATCAACAACTTTACTGGCGCCGGTTTTTAATGCCGCCAACAAAGGTGTCATATTGAATTCGTCGCGATAGTCGAGCCCGTATTTTTTAATATTTTCCTGCACTTTTTTTACATCATCGGTGCTGTATTGTGCGTACGTGCGTCGGAAAATGGAGGTTCGTTCAAGATCTGGTCGGTCGGCACGGCGGTATTTCAGTTCAGAAAGTGCACGGATGATGTCATCATCATTATAAATCAGCGCGAAATCGAAAAGGCGGTCTTTGGCTTTTTTGTTAAAAACATCCGGATTTAAGGCCTCTGATTTCAGATTTTTGAGTTCATCGAAGGTAATCGGTGTCCAGGGCGTTTTTTGGTTTCCCAAAATTTTTTGTCGGATCTGGTCAGCTTGCTCGGTTTTGCCTTGTATTTCCAGGCGGCGCGCTTCGCGTTGCCAATCCTCCAGCGACGATTTTTGTTCTGCCATGTCCAGGTTCTGCCGCACGTGGACCAGGCCCAGGAGCTCGAGGAAAGGATGCTTTTGCGAGCGTTCAATGATGTACAGGTTGCGCACCGCACGCGTTATGGCTACGTAAAGTGAATTGATGTAAAACTTGTACGCATCCAGCGATTTGTCTGTTTTGTCTTTGGTCCGGGCATAGCGCAGTTCTTCTGTTTCTACATCGCTTGCAAAAACGCCCTGGCTGATTTCCATAAATTCCCTGGCATGTTCGGCAACAAAATTGAGCAGAATGACATTTTCATATTCGAGTCCTTTGGCTTCATGCACAGAAAAAAGCAAAGGCGTTTGGAACACCTTTTGTGCTTCGGCTTTGTCTTCCGGATTCATCACCACGACTGCAAACTGAGCTGATTTGCCGGTTTTCTGGTTAAGTTCCTGTTTTATTTTGGCATTGTCGGGCAAACAAACAACTTCGCCTGTTTTGGTTGAAATCGAATTGACCAAATAAGTGCTTTCCCGATCAATAGAGCCAAATCGCGCATTTTTTATTTTAAGCAATTTATTGGCAATATCGGTAACCTGGGGCGAATTGCGGTAGTTGGTACGCAAAATGCGCATTTCGTTATCCAGACTGTCCTGGGTGTAGAACATGGACTTGACCGCCGACCAGGAAAAAAAATTGGGGTGAACGATCTGGTTAGAGTCGCCACACAGCACAAATTGCCCGGGTTGTTTCAGGGATTTTAAAATCAGGTACAATTGCGCATTTGTCAGGTCTTGAACCTCATCCACAATGATAAAATCGTATTTGGGCTGGCAAAGCGCTTGCCAGCGGACGGCAACCATATTCAGATCAAAGTAGTTGTTTTCCTGAATAAATAGCAGGTATTTCTCAAAAAGATCATACACACCTGGTCGTTCTTCCGGAATAAAAATGGATTGTCGCAGGCCCAAATTGAGGTAATCTTCCCGGCCAAGAAATTCTTTATCGACCTGAAGACCTGTGAGAACGCCTCTAAATTCTTCAAAAAGTTTGTAACTGTCTTTGATTTTGCTGTGGTTTCGATGTCGGGTAAACCACAAATCAAATTCTCGAAAATTCAGCGGACGCCCATTTGGAATTTGAAGGGTTTCAATAAATTCCTTAAAAGACAGAAAATCGATTTCCTGATCTTTGTTCTGGTATTGAAACGAATAATAGAGATTGGCGGAATTTTCTACCAGATAAGACGAAAGGGTTACGTACAGAATGTTCCCATGCAAGGTCTTTATTTTTTCCAGCGTAAGCGCCGTTTTTCCACTGCCTGCCGAGCCGATTATGATGAGTGGCGTTGGCAGGCGGAAAACTTCCTGTTGATCCTCGTCGAACGAAATTACTTTATCTAATAAGTGGAAATGCCTGGTTTTGGGATTCAGGTAAGTCAGGCTTGTACAATCGCTTTCTTCAATTTGCTTGGGTTGTGTGATTGGAATCAATTTGTTTTCATCGATGCGGGCCCCGTTCAGAAAGCGCGAATGGGCGTAATCGTGGTGCAGGATGACTTCCAGCAGCAAAATGCAAGTTTGATCCTTGTAACGGGCAAATTTGAAAAGCAAGCGGCTTTCATCGTCGAGTTTCGCCCGAAAATAGCCTGTATTGGTCATTTTTTTGACATCCGCATTCGAAAAACGCCCTTCTTTCAAATGTTCAACCACCTTGGCGTAAGTCTTTTTGACTTTGGCAGAATCGAGTTCTGAATAATACAAAATTTCCATGGCAAATCAGTTTCCAGACAAAGGTAAGGCGGTGAAGGCTAGTTTGGGTAAGGAACAAACCCATCAGATTCTACAAAGATTAGGGTGGGTTGTTTTTCGTACAGAGACCCTGTGAAGATTCAATTTCTTGCTGAAGAGCCCATTTATTGCGAAAAACCATTCCTTTTAGGCAGTTATTGGTCCTATTCTGGCTGCAAAAGCACCCTGTTACTAAAGGTATACCAGGATTCGCCGGATTTTGTGGATAAATCAGGATGGATTACGATGATTTATAAAGATT
>JAGWYI010000425.1 GCA_018969455.1 Bacteroidota bacterium
TAGGGGCAGGCGCGGCGGATACCGTTAAGGTAATAGACCCTAAACCAGGGCAACTCTGTGCCAGCACAGATGCACTATATAAAAAAAGCAGGATTGCTAAAAAAGTCCAATGAGTTAAATGCCACGTTTGGCGCATAAGGAGTCAGATTTTTTGATCGGTTGATGAAAGCAACACTTAAATTTCCAGGTGGTTGTCACTTTTTGATTGAATGTAAAAATCAGGCATTTTTTTTGCGCCTAATTGCTGCAAGTGCAATTGTTGTCGGTCAAATTCGTCGCGTTTATCGTAAGCGGGCCACTGTATCCCGGCGGCGCACATACCTGAAAACTGCCGTTGAGCGTATTAAAAGTTTGGGTAAATGTTTGGGTATTTGCGCCTGCGATAACCTTGTAGGTAAGCGAAAACGGCGGCGATCCGGTAAAGGTGGCCGTAATGGTTTGGCATGCGCCACTGCCGCAAATGAGCGGAGGGCTGCTAAACCCAACCGTGGGACCGGCCGACCAGCGTACCTTTCTAAAGTTTCTTGTAAAGTCAGCACAAGGATCGGTGAAATCGACCGTTCCGGGCAGTGCATTGGCCGCCACAGCCATAATCGAATAGATTACCCCGGTTTGCATAAGGCCTGGAACAAAGGTCGCAATTGGATCCGTGTAGGTGTATAAAATGTTGTATTGCACATCCGGCGTGGCGCTATAGTCATAGGTCCACACCACAAATACAAGGCCATCATTAGGGTCTAACAATTGATTCCCAATGTGTTGCAAAGGGATCGGATCGAGGTTACAGGCCGTTAGCAACGATGGCCCGGCAAAAGATCCCGATTCGGAGGTGCAATCACACAAAGGCCCGGTGGCATTGAGGGGGTCGGGCGCCCAGGCATAAAAATTGTCGTAAATAAAATCATCGTAACAAAGCGCATTGTAATTGCCGGTGCCTACATCATATTCCCCAAACAAGGAATAATCCACTCCAAATAGTTTGTTACAAACCCCAACAAGCGGCCCGATGGGGTTGGGGAAAAGGGAAGCCGGTTGCAGGGAAAAGGTAGGGGTTAATTGAATCTGATAAATAACACCGCTGGAGGCATTGATGTACAAATTCCCATTGTAGGTAAATATTTCTGAATACCCGTTAAATCCGGATTGCGTCCCAAGTAAGGTGAGGGAATTTTGATTGATGTTGTAGGTGTAAAAATTGGAAAATTGTTGCCATAGCAAGGTGCTGTCGTTCAGGCCAAATAAAGCGCCGCCTCCGCCTACGGGCGAATTAAACAACAAGATCGCCGTGCCGGTAACAGGATCATACTTGTACATTTGACCGTTGAAAGGTGCATTCTGCGAATACCCTGTGATATAAATCGTACCATCCGGCATCATCCAAAAATCATTGATTTGCATGGAAAGGCCGGGCGTTACGGGCGTTTGTTCGCAAGTAAGCAAATTAACCGAAACAATCGTGTTGTTTGTTGCCCCTGTTGTAACCAGAATGTTTTGCGCCGGCAATTTCGCAGCGGGGCCAAACAACAAAAAGTACAAAAGCAAGATCAAAGGATAAAAAAGAGGGGTGGTTTTCATGGAAGTGGTTTTTTAAGGTCCCATCCTGAAACAGAACCCGTCAAACAAAATTGCACGAGAAACTCGGAAATGCACTTTTGGTTTTCAGATAATTGGTAAAAATGTTAAAATTAGGTATAAATTTTTTTGAATTATAAAATTTACAGAATTTTTGAGCAAAAAAAAGGCGATTTAACACACATTTAATCATCCATCGAAACTTTGGCCACTTAATTTACAAAACACCTACCTTTGCACATCCTGTTCAAATACAGCGCTAAGGCACATTCGTGGAACTTAAAGGCAAAATCGTAGCCGGTTTGGTTGGTTTATTTGTCGGCGATCTTTCCGGATTTCCCCTGGGGGGATTGTTTGGATTCATCATCGGCTCCATCATCGGGCATTATTTTTTCGATTTTCCCAAAGAATCTGCCATTTCTGACGGCGAATTCCGAGCTTACCAACGGCGACAGGGCCAATTCATTTACCATGTGTTCCGCATGTGCGCCAAATTGGCCAAGGCCGATGGCCCGGTCAATCGGGCAGAAGTAGGCTATATGGAACAATTGATGCGCCAACACTTCCGCATGAACGACCGCGGCCGCGAACAGGCGATTAAAATATGGAACCAATCAAAAAGCGCTTCAGAGCCGTTCGACCAGATTGCAAAAGCATTCTATGACGATTTCGGCCGCGAACGCTACCAGATCCTCAACATGATGGATCTGCTTTTTGCAACAGCTGTGGCCGACGGTGGCCTGCACCCGCGCGAAGAAGAATTGCTCCTGCGCGCCGCCGGGGTATTTCACATCGGCCGACTCCAATACGACCGCATCAAAAGCCGGTACTACCAAACCGCAGCCAAACCGCAAGCACGCTGGTCGCCCCTCGACCCGCATTATGCCATTCTGGGCGCCAAACCCGGCGATACACTGGAGGATATAAAAAAGAAGTACCGTGCTTTGGCCATGAAGTGGCACCCCGACCGGGTGGCAGCACAAGGAGCATCCAGCGATGCCCTGCGCCATGCCAAAGAAAAGTTCCAGCAAATCAATGAAGCCTGGGAACAAATTGAAGCAGCCAAAAAAACAGGCTGACTCACTCCCTCCTGCTGCCGTTGATCGGCAATTTCTGCTAATTGGTCTATGTAAAGCGCCCTGCACGAACGAAAATGCAGCTTGCATGTAACATCCTTGTCTTTTCCTGCGTCCTACCCAACAAAAATGCAGGCGCCTTAAAACGCACTTTCATTTAACGAAGTAAAACATCCGTTGATCGGCAAAAAGTAGTAGTTAATAGAAAGTTCTATGTTAAAGCCGGTTCTTTGCATTGCATAGTATTTGACTTTAACCCTATCTTTGCCTTATAATCCGCAAAAAACCATCAAGCGAGAACAAAAACACAACTGATTATCAAGCTATGAAATCAATCTGCTCTGTCCTTTCTATTTTAATCCTGTGGGGAACAGCCGCTGAGGCGCAACAGGTACAGGGAAAATTGCTCCAACCCGATGGTTCACCTGCTGGATTTGCTACGGTGATGCTGCGCGCCGCAAAAGATTCGGCCCTGGTGAAAGGCACGCTTTCCGATGAACAAGGCGTCTACCAGTTTTCCAATGTTGCCAACGGCAATTACTTTATTCAGGCCGATTTGATCGGAAGTGGCAAGAAAAGCACTCCGCCCTTTCTGTTGGAGCAAAACACCCTGAACATTGAAACCCTCACACTGGAAGCGCTGGAAAAAACGCTTTCTGAAGTAACCATCACTGCCCGCAAGCCGCTGGTTGAAGTTCAGGCCGACAAAACGGTGCTCAATGTGGAAGGAACCATCAATTCCAGTGGTTTAAATGCCCTGGAAGTGCTGCGAAAAGCCCCCGGCGTAACCGTCGACAACAACGACAAACTGAGCCTGAAAGGCAAAAACAAGGTGCGTGTGATGATCGACGGCCGCGATGTGCCGCTCGATGGCAAAGACCTGGCCGCCCTGCTCAAAGGCACGCAGGCCGCCGATATTGCCAACATTGAGGTCATTACCAACCCTTCTGCCAAATACGATGCATCGGGAAATGCCGGCATCATCAACATTAAACTGAAGAAAAACAAGGCCTTGGGTACCAATGGAAATATTGGTCTGGATGCCATTTATGGTAAAACACCCAAAGCCGGACTCAATTTCAGCCTCAACCACCGATCTAAAAAAGTAAATGTATTTGGCAATTACAACAACCACTTTGGTGATTGGCACAACGAAAACCTGTTTTACCGCGAACAAAACGGCCTGGTTTTCGATCAAAAAACCGAACAATACAACGCCACACGCTGGAACAGCGCCCGCGCTGGCGTCGATTTTTTCCTCAACGACAAAAACACCATCGGCGTACTCGTCAATGGCAATTACGATCCCGGCGATTGGCATTCCAAAAGCACCACCCGAATCGGTACAACTGCTGCGCCCCAGGAAGTAGATTCTTTACTCCAGGCCACCAACCTGATCGACAACAACAACCACGACTACAACATCAACCTGAATTACCGTTTTGCCGATACCAGCGGGCATACGTTTAATGTCGATTTGGATCGCGGCACCTACCGCATTCGGGGAAGAAGTTACCAGC
>JAGWYI010000426.1 GCA_018969455.1 Bacteroidota bacterium
TACCGACTGAGCTACGAGATCATACCACTTAATAAAAAGAAAAAACTGAGAAAACGATCTGTTTTTATCCTTTCTTCAAAAGCGGGGCAAAGATACTTCCTTCCTGAAGAACTTTGCAAGAATTTGGACAAAAATTTGTCACAAAATTTGAAAGTGCGAGCCCTTTAACAATCAATCGACCAAATTTGTTTTTGAAAACAGGATGCTTTTGTATAAAAAACGAAACTTTTTGCGGCGCCTGCCTGTTTTAAACTATCTTTACTGTACTTTTACTGCACCACCAATACCTGTTCATCATGGAATCTATCCGCCAGCAACAAGTAGGCGAACTCATACGACGCTACTTCGGCATGATCCTTACCGAAGAAGGCAGCCTGATTTACGGACGCGACAAACTGGTTACCGTAACCTATGTGAAAATGACGCCCGACCTCCTGGTAGCCAATATTTACATCTCTGTGTACGGCACCGAACACAAACAAGAGGTTATTCTCGAGCTGGAAAACGAACACCACCGCATGCGCCAGGCCCTGGCTTCAAAAATTGGCCGCCAAATGCGCCGCATGCCCGAAATCGCGTTCTTCCTCGATGATACCGTGGATGAAATGTACCGCGTACAACACTTGCTCGACCGCGTGCAAGACAATGACCGCACCATAAAATAAACACATTCCATGAAGGTGGGCCTGTTTTTCGGGTCATTTAACCCAATCCATGTCGGACATCTGATTATTGCCAACCACATGGCCACGCACACCGACCTGGATCGGGTGTGGATGGTTGTGAGTCCGCAAAATCCATTGAAACCCAAAAAGTCGCTCGCGCGCGATTACGACCGCCTGCACCTGGTACGCCTGGGCATCGGCGAAAACCTGCGCATCGAAGCCAGCAATGTGGAATTTGACTTGCCGCAACCCTCGTATACCGTGGATACGCTGGCGTTTTTGCAGGAAAAATACCCGGATAAAACGTTTGCCCTTATTATGGGTGGCGACAATCTGGCATCGCTCCATTTGTGGAAAAACTACGAGCACCTGCTGGAAAACTTCGATATCTACGTTTATCAGCGGCCTGGTGTGGATTTGAGCTCCTTTGCCTCGCACCCGCGCGTACGCGTGGAAACGGCGCCCCTGCTCGATATTTCAGCAACCTACATTCGCGATTGCATCCGGGAAGGCAAATCCATCCGATACCTGGTGCCGGAAGCCGTATACAATTACCTGGAAGCGAATACCTTATATCGATAAATTTGCCCTGATCCTTCCTTTCTTCCAATTAAATACCTGAACCATTGAACAACCGTCCGCCTGCCCTGCTCGACTGGATTTTGATGTTTTCCCTGGCCGCAATGTGGGGGGCTTCTTTTTTCTTCATCAAACATGCGGTTCAGATTTTAAGCCCCTTGCAAATGGCCGTATGGCGCATGGTGCTGGCAACGCTGGTATACCTTCCTTTTGCTTTCGTTTACTGGTCAAAAATTGACTGGAAAAAATGGCGTCCGCTGGTGGTGGTAGCCATGTGCGGTTCGGCCATCCCGAATTTTCTGTTTGCCATCGCCCAGCAACATGTGAACAGCAGTCTGGCAGGCATATTAAATTCCCTGACGCCGCTTTTTACCATTATTTTGGGAATTTTGTTTTTTAAGGCCCATTTTTCCCGAGACAAAATTGCCGGGGTTTTGATTGGCTTGACAGGCGCCACGATGCTGGTTTTGTTTAATGGGCAATCGGGTCAGTATGGCAATGCCTGGTACGCAGGTTTGTGTGCCCTGGCAACGGTGTGTTATGCCATTAATGCCAACAGTGTAGGCTTCAACCTTAAAGGCATGCACCCTGCAGCCATCGGATCTGCCTCTTTTATGATTACCGGGCCTTTTTTCCTGGCTTCTTTGTTTTTAACCGATACCTGGACGGCAACGCTTCAAAATCCGGATGGCTGGAAAGCAGTGGGTTATGTGACCTATTTGGCGGCAGTAGGTACGGTCGTGGGTTCTATTCTGTATTTTCATTTATTGCAACGCACCAGTACGGTTTTTGCGACTTATGTAACGTATTTATTGCCCGTAATGGCCATTTTGATCGGCGCATTTGATGGGGAAATTATTGGCGCGATGGATGTGGTGGGGACATTGGTGATATTGGCGGGCTTGTATTTGGCGCGCCGGTAGGTCCAAGTCGCGACTTGTCCCTACTTAAACCACCCCGAATACATAATATAATTATTCGCGATACGCTCAATCTGACCCTTGAACAACTCGGGCGTGAGTTCTTTTACCCGTTTTGCCGGCACGCCCGCGTACACGCCGCCCGCATGACACACCATTTTTTCCAATATAACGGCGCCCGCGGCGATGAGGCAATTCTCCTCAACCACCGCCTCATCCATCACGATGGCGCCCATGCCGATGAGCACGTTGTCGTGCAGCGTACAGCCGTGTACCAGCGCGCGGTGCCCAATGCTCACGTTGTTCCCGATGGTCGTGCCACACTTCTGATAAGTGCCGTGTATAATAGCACCGTCCTGAATGTTCACTTTATTCCCCATCCGGATGAAATTCACATCACCGCGCACCACCGCCTGAAACCAAACCGAACACTGGTCGCCCATCACCACATCGCCAATGATGGTTGCGTTTTCGGCTAAAAAACAATCCTGACCAAATTGTGGGGTGAATTCGCGGCAGTTGAGAATCAAGGCCATAGCAAAGTATAATTTAATGAAATTTAAATTTATTAATTTAAAAAACAGCCGCCTAAAATTCAGCTTGAATGCGCTGTTTTCGGCGCAAAACGGGAACAAACAAGGAAAAACCCAGCAATGCACCCATTGTATTGGCCAGCATATCGGCATATTCGTAAAACCGCCCCGGGACAAAGGCATATTGCACAAATTCCATCAGAATGCCGTACAGAGCGGCAAAAACGACCGATACAACAATTTGCCTGCGGGATAATTTGGCGCCCTTTTTCCGCTGCAAACCAAATAAAATCAGCCAGGTAAATATGGCATACACCGTTGCGTGCGCCCACTTATCGGCTGTCAGCAAAGGGGTTTGAGGCAATTGTGGCGCTGGCATTACCGACAATCCGGTGATCATCAGCATCCACAGCGCAGCAGGAAGCAGGTATCGCATGATAGATTTAGGTTGTGTGTTTGCCATGGCTTTACAGAGCACAGGCTTCTTCCACCAATGCTGCAAAAAACGCTCCCAATTCCCAGCCTGCCGAGCGGGCCTGCTGCGGAACCAGGCTCGCCGGTGAAATGCCGGGAATGGTGTTTGCCTCCAGAAAATAAAAGGTATCCCCGGATAAAATGTAATCAAAGCGCACCACACCACGGCATTGCAAGGCCTGGTACAAATAGCGCGAACGTTCCTGACACTGTTGGGTTTCCGCAAGCGTGAGTGCTGCCGGAGTTACTTCCCTGGATTTGCCCTCGTATTTGGCAGCATAATCGAAAAACTCGGTTTCAGGAATGATTTCGGTGACAGGCAATACCACGATTTCTCCCTTGTGCCGGAAAACGCCGTTGCTGAACTCGCGACCCGGCAAAAAACTTTCCACCACGGCCTCTTCGCCAAATGTCCAGGCTTCTTCAATAGCAGGCAAAAGATCCGATTCGGCTTTCACTTTTGTTACGCCAAAACTGGAACCGTGGCTATTGGGCTTTACAAACAAAGGCAAACCCATCGCCAACAAAGGCGCTGTATCAATGGGGTTTCCTTTCACCAGCAACACAGATTTCGCCATCGGGATGCTGTGGGGCGCCATCTGGGTTTTGGTATTGTGCTTGTTCATCGTAAGCGCACTGGTGTAGCCGTCGCAACAAGTGTAGGGCACCCCCATCAGCTCGAGGTAACCTTGCAATTGACCGTTTTCGAGCGGGGCGCCGTGAATCGCGGCAAATGCACAATCAAAATGAATTTTTTCGCCCGCTATATGTAAGGTAAAATCGTTTTTATCGATTTGCGTTCCGGTTTTCACCTCTTTCCAGTCTGACTTTTGAAAGTCGATCATAAAACACCGATACTGGTCGGCGGGCAGGTGATCAAACACCACCTGCGCACTTTTCAAAGAAATTACCCGCTCTTCAGAATCGCCGCCGGTAAGAATGGCAATGTTTTTCATGCAATTGTTGTCATAAGGTTAAATCTGCCCAAAGTTACGG
>JAGWYI010000427.1 GCA_018969455.1 Bacteroidota bacterium
ACAGCGGTGGATTCGGTCACACAGAATTTCCACCAGCCGGCAGGGGCCGGCAGGGGCCGGCGTGAAACCTTGCCATTTTGGGTGGTAGCCTGAATGTAATAATATACGGTAGCGCCTTCTGCCTGTTTGGGAATGTAAGCGTTCCATACATGGGCAGTGTCACCTGTTACTTGCTGCATATCCAGCATTTTCCAGGGTTTATTCAGATCGGTGGTGTAAAAAACCTGGGCACTGCTGATTCCGCTGCGGTGCTGAAGGGTAGCGAACACAGGGTATCCATCGGGCGAGAGGGTATTATCGGCACATTCCAGTTTTTTATGCAAAATAAACAGCGGGTCATTTACCCCGATTTCCTTGGTGATGCAGTGAATGGCGCCCAGGGAAGGGATGATGCTGTTGCAATTGATGCCCACAATTTTATATCCCGGCAGGGCTGATTGCCAGATACGCTGGGCCGTGGTGTCAAATTTTTCCTCATAAAATGGCAGAATCACGGTTTTATTGACAAACACCGCGTTGGCGTAAGTGCGGTAATCCCCGCCGTTGTTGGGA
Source organism: Bacteroidota bacterium (assembly GCA_018969455.1). Lineage (GTDB taxonomy): Bacteria > Bacteroidota > Bacteroidia > Chitinophagales > Saprospiraceae > M3007. The sequence goes on from JAGWYI010000427.1 coordinate 553, forward strand.
TACAATCCGTTTTCGGGCGGCATGGGAATCCGGATTACTTTATAAGGTGTACCGAAGCAGGTTTTATAATTGTTGAGCACATACTGGATGTTGGCTTCAATTTGTTGGCCGTCGGCCACATTTTGTGCGTACTGGCCTACCAGCAGGGTTTCCTCATCGAGCAATTTCATGTGCATATCGATGTGGTGGATCACATCGTATGGAAGGGGTTGCATTTTAATGTATCGATTGATGCCCATGAACCCATGCATTATGGAATCGATTTGCACTTCTGTTTGTCCGGTGGTGCCGTATGGGTTGTTGGGTTTGTTTTCATCGAGAATGAGGCGGGAAGAAAACCCGGTATGGAATCCGTCAGACATAAAATTGCCTCCGGTATGCACCATTTCGTAAGGAGCAATGGAGGTTCCATAAACGGGTAAATTCAGGAAATTGCCTATTTTCTCAGGCGTGGTATTATCCTGTGGGCGGCTGGGTCGGTTGTAGATCCAGTCGATGATATATAAAGAATCGACGTCGTTGGCATACACGCAATTGGGGCCGTAATCGCGCACCCAGATGCTGTTGTTGGCAGCCAGGAGAAATTCGACATTGGAAGAAATATCGACCGCAGCCGAGATCAGGTAGTTTTTGGCACTGTTGATGGTATTCTGATCGTTGCACAAAATAATTACGCGACATTCTTGGCGGGCTGCGCGTACGATTTCGGCCAGGATGTCGGAAAATCCACGCCAGGTGATTACCAGTGCTTGCAATTCTTCCCATTCTGCCATTGCGCGCACGGGCTGGACAGGCGGTGTACCAATTACTGCACCTGTGGGCGCAGGTTTATCGCTGCTGAACTGCAATTCCCATTGTTCCTGAGGGCTTAAATACCGTGGCAACTGCGGGTCATTTTGCGCACGCGCGACCGTGCTCAAAAGCGATATTAAAAGCTGGGCAAATAAAAGTTGGCGCATGAACCTGGAATTTTTAGCAAAGGTAGACCTTTGCCTTAAAAATAAAAAGCGGTGCGCCATTGCACACCGCCGGACAAAACCCATTCTATCGTATGAAGCAAAACTGTTAACCTGTTAAGAAGCGCTATACCGCAATTGGAAGCGCGTCGAGATCGCGGAAAAGTATTTTTTTCCGGTTGAAATACAGCACATTGGAACGTTTGAGCTGATTGAGAACCGCAGTAACCATTTGGCGACTGGTACCGGTCAGGTCGGCAATGTCCTGATGGGTCATGTTGTGTTTCACCAGGGTTTCAAAGCCTACGCGGCGGCCTTGTTCCATGCCCATTTGGTGTAAAAATTCCAGAATGCGGCTTTTGGAATCTTTCAGCACCACTTTTTCCAATTGGGTTTCCGTGTAGCGCAGGCGTTCGCCGAGGAAATGAAGGAGCGATTGAGCGAATGCAAAATTGGTTTTCATAACACCCAAAACAGTTGCTGCATCCATTTCCAGCACTTCCACCTGATCGTCCATGGCATAGGCAAAATCACGCCGCAGCGAATCGCCTGTCAGGTAAGACTCGCCAAACAAATTGCCGGGGCGTACCACATATTTTATAATGTCTTTCTTCTCGGCGTGAATGGCGATTTTTACAATGCCCTTCAGCAAAAAAAAGACTTTGGACGCAGTTTGAGCGGGTTTGTAAATAACCTGGTGTTTGGAGTAGGCTTGAACAACCGCATTGCGGTGCAGCAATATGCGTTCTTCGGGTGAAAGCACTGCAAAAAGTGGGCTGTTTTCCAAAACAAGTAGAGCAGTTTTTGTGTCCATGTTCGGCGTAGTTCGTGTGAATCGAAAAAAAAATGTTTGAGCCAGGTTTACCGTAGTTGTACCGAAAAGACAATGGATTGCAAAAAATCCCCTATCTGAGCTGAAATAATTTTTTTTGGCTTTCAACTTACATTTCCCCTCTTTTCCGGAAAAATTTCATTTTTTTAAAATTAAATATTGACCTTTTCGAAAAAATAAAATTTTATAATTGTATATACTTTTTCACCTATGTTAATCCGAATTTAATTTTTTTAATCAAATGTTAACATTGGGCTTCGGGCGGGTTTATTTATTTTGTGCTTGAATGGTTTGCAGGGCATTGCCTTACCTTTGTAGCACTATTCAAGGCAATATATGAATCCAGCGAACGATCCGGAAGAAAAAGAATGGTTGCAGGCCCTCGGGCACGGCGATGAAAATGCCTTGCGTCGCATATTTGATTGCTATTACAGCGGGCTGTTGAGCGATGTGGATCGGATCATTCCGGATGAAAACACAGCAAAAGACATTGTGCAGGAGGTATTTGTAGAATTGTGGCGGAAGCGCAAGGAACTGGCGGTACACAGTTCCCTGCGCGCCTATTTGCGGCGGGCGGCGGTGAATCGGGCGCTCAATTATCTGAAAGTACAAAAGCGGTTTGCGTTTTCGGAGCCTGAAACCCAGTTGGCAGCGCCACCGGAGACAATCCTTGAGGGCGCCTCGACTCCGGAAGACCTTGAAACGGTGTTACACGATGCCATTCAAAATTTGCCCGAAAAATGCAGGGTCGTATTTGTTTTAAGCAAATTTGAGCAGTTTTCCCACAAGGAAATTGCCGAACAACTGGATATTTCTGTTAAAACCATCGAAAACCAGATTACCAAAGCCATGAAAATCTTGCGTTCGCACATGATCCAATACCGCAATTTGTCGCAGATTGTCATTATCGGCCTATTTTGGTGTCTGAATGCATAGGGGGAATGAAACTTGCCGTTGTCTTAAGGGCGCCAGGAAACCACCACTAAAATCGATACTAAAAACACTACAATGCACACCACCGACGAATTCGTCCTGTATCTCTTCAAATCGTTATCGGGTGAAATTTCACCTGAACAACAAATGGAGTTGGATACCTGGATAGCACAGTCGAATGAAAACCAGCAAATTGCAGATGACATGCGCCTGATTTGGCAAAAAAGCGGCCGCATGAAAAAGCAATTTACCCCAAACCTTGACGCCGATTTCGCCCAGGTTCTGGGCAAAATCCAAACCGATGCCCCCCGCACGCAATTGCGTGTGCGCCCCCGCATCTGGATGTCTGCAGCAGCAGCTTTGCTTGTTCTGGCAGCCTGTGCCTGGATTTTCCGTATGTACCAGCCACAAGCGGCCGAAATGCAACAGATTGCAGCGCTAAATGTTGAAAAGCAAGATTTTACACTTTCTGACGGCACACATGTGTGGTTGCGCAAAGGCGCCAAACTGAAATTCCCAAAAACATTTAGCGGAAAAAACCGAAGCGTTCAACTGGATGGAGAAGCATTCTTTGAGGTGACGCCTGATGCCGCCCACCCTTTCCACATTGACCTGATTGACGGCGGATCGGTTGAGGTGCTTGGCACCGCATTTGATGTCAATACCCTGCAACACAGTGTAAGTGTACGTCACGGAAAAGTACGCTATCGGCCGGGCGCCCATGCAGCAGGCGAGGTGCTCCTGGCTGGCATGAAGGCCACTTTCAACCCCGAAAGCGCCCAATTAAGCCTGCAGGAAATGCCGTCTATGAATGAAATGGCCTGGCAATCAGGTGGACTGGAATTTATCAATACCCCCTTGAAAGTAGTGGTAAGCGACCTCGA
>JAGWYI010000428.1 GCA_018969455.1 Bacteroidota bacterium
CGGCAGAGGTGCGCAAATAAACCCGGCCAGTCCGTATGAAAAAATGATAAGGGACAGTGAGCCCCTGGATTGGTCGATGCACAGGGAAGATTGGGAAAGCACCGATCTTAAAACCGAGTATTTGGAAACGCACCCCAAAACCATCTTGAATAAGGTAGAAAGCCCCGATTTGCCAATGGAATGGAGTATGAATCCTTATCAAGGTTGCGAACATGGTTGTGTATATTGTTATGCGCGAAACACCCATCCCTATTGGGGGCATAGTGCTGGTCTTGATTTTGAACAAAAAATTCTGATAAAACGCGATGCTCCAAAATTGTTGGAAGAAACCTTAAAGCGGAAAACCTGGAAAGCATCCACCATAATGTTTGCCGGCAACACCGATGTGTACCAACCTGCCGAGCGAAAATTCGGCATTACGCGCGCTTGTCTGGAAGTGTTCTGGAAATATCGACACCCGGTTGGTCTGATTACCAAAAACAGCTTGATTTTACGCGATATGGATCTGTTGAAATTGTTGGCATCCGAAAATCTGGTTCATGTGGCCATCAGTGTTACGACCTTGGAAGACCCTTTGCGACAATTTTTGGAGCCAAGAACGGCCAGTGTAAAACAAAGGCTTCATACCATTGAAACGCTTCATCATAACGGCATTCCGGTATTTGTCATGATGGCTCCTGTTATTCCGGGTATAAATGAACATGAAATACTGTCTATTGCCAAGAAATCGGCAGAAATCGGGGCATCGGGTATTGGATATACCATGGTGCGATTAAATGGCGATGTTGCGCTGATTTTTGAAGATTGGCTCCGAAAAAACATGCCCGACCGGGCCGAAAAGGTTTTGGGAAAAATTCGTGCGGTGCATGGCGGCCAATTATCCGACCATCGTGCGGGCCTTCGCATGCGTGGGGAAGGGAATATTGCTCAAATTATTCAAGATCAATTCAAATTGGCCAAATTGCGATATTTCTCCGACCGCAACATGCCAAAAATGAATTATGATCTGCATGAGCAGTACAAATCGCCCCAAATGCGGCTTTTTTAGCACTTATTTGGCTTTGTTTTATTCCAGAGGCGCTGTATATCGCTACTTTTTCGGAGCGTCAATTATTGCTTTATGATTTTTCTAACCAACAATTCGCCTTCTATATCCATGTGTAGAAAATAAGTCCCGGCGGGCAAGGCGCCCAGTTCCAAATTCTTGTTCCAATTTTGAAGTTGTACCGATTGAAAAAAAATCTGGTTTCCTTTTATGTCGGTCAGCCAGCAAAGGAGTCTACGGGTATGGTCCAATTCCAATTTCAATTGAACCGTTCCGGTACTTGGGTTGGGCATCAGAGCTATTTGAATGACACTTTTGGGCTGCTCCAGCTGAGAAATGTATACTTGAACGCCCTCAGAATAGGTACATCCGGCCTGTGTTTCGATGGTGCAGTTATAAAGGCCGGATTCTAAAGGCGCCCAGAAGGGGAAGATCGCCCCGGGAATTTCGATCCCGTTGAAACTCCATTGGTAGGATGAGAAGCCGAGCCTGGCTCGAAGGGTATCGTTTAGGAACCTGACAAAAGGCAGGGCTACCGAATCTATTTTTACGTTGAGGGTATCAGAAAAAACGATGCCGCAGGCTCCCGCTGCTTTTGCATAGTAGGAGCCCGCCCAAAAAGTCGACAAACTATCATTGGTTTCCCCAGACAGAAGTCCTCCGGAAACCGAATACCATTGCACGTTATAATCATCGGGTAATCCGTATATTTCGATGAGGTTATTCTCGAGGGTGCAAATGACCGAATCTCCTTTCAAGGATAAAGTTGGCGGCAGCGCCTCCATGATTTCGAAAGAATCTTGTTGCACACAACCATCGGGGTTGGTTGCGACAACGGCATAAACACCCGGGTTCAGGTTGTTCCTGTTCCAATCTGTTGATCCATCAGACCAAAGTACGGTGCTGTTGTTGCTGTTTCCGCTGAGTGAAAGTTGGATGAAACCGGCCTGTGACCCCGTACAAACCGGACCACTAATAACCGCGGAAAGTTGGAAGGATTGGCACAAATCGGTTATTTTTAAGATAGTACCGGAATTGACGGTTGCGACATACAGTTCTCCCATGCTGTCTTCGCCCAGTGAACTATAATCAAATTGGGCATAATTACCGAGAACCCAAGTTTTTAAACCCTTGTTATCGGGGTTTAAAGTGGATCTCCACCAGCGACCGCTGCAGAAATCGGCAAACAGGTAATTTCCATAAAACGCCGGATAGAGCGACCCTCGGTACACAAAACCTCCCGTAACCGAGCAGCCATTGCCTCCGCCATGGGTATAGTCAAAAACCGGTGCTTCGAATGTTGAGTCGGGAGGACAACCCGAGGTAGTGTAAGGGATTTTGCCTTCATAGCACCGCCAGCCGTAATTTCGTCCGCCATTTCCTGCGGGTTCAAAATCAATTTCTTCCCGATTGCCTTGGCCCACATCTGCAATCCAAAGATCGTTGGTTTGGCGGTCGAAGCTAAAGCGCCAGGGGTTGCGCATTCCCAAGGCCCAAATTTCGGATTTATAACTTGTATCCTGAACAAAAGGGTTATCTGTGGGTATGTTGTAGGGTGTATTCTCGGCATCGACATCGATGCGCAGTATTTTGCCTAAAAAAGTTTTTCTGTTTTGGCCAAAATTGTTGGGATCGCCAGCAGAGCCTCCATCTCCCAGTCCGATGTAGAGATATCCATCTTTCGGACCGAATTTGATGCAACCTCCATTGTGATTGGGATAAGGTTGTGCTTGTTCCAGGATCACTTTTTCACTGGCCGTATCGGCTTTTTCCGGATTTGCAAAATCGCGTGTAAAACGTGAAACTCGGGTATCTCCCTTATTATATTTGGTATAATAAACATAAAAATAGCCATTTTGCTTGTAATTGGGATGAAATGCAATACCGAGTAATCCCTGTTCATTGCCGCCTGCTGTGAACACTTTTTGGCGGATATCCAAAAAGGGCTCACTTGCTTTATTACCCATACTGTCAACGATCCAGATGTATCCTGTTTGCTCGGCTACAAACAGCCTGTTGTCGCCACAATGGGCAATGTCAACAGGTCGTTTAAAACCGGAAGCAAAAGGCGTGAGTTTCAGGATGGGTTGTGCGGATGACACCTGCAGGGCGCAGAGCAAGCTGCAAAGAAGTAGTTGACGCATAATCGGTTTATAAACAATGAATGGATTAATGCAAAATTGTATTCCCGGCCAAGGCCCAGCAAGAAACGGTAGATTTGTTTCTTTTTGGGTTGCCAGGTATTTTTATTGTGCTTTTTTGGAATAGTATAGTGGAATGCCTGCCAATACAATGAGAAGTCCCGGCAAGGTATTGTTTGTTTTATAAATCAGAAGGTCGAGCGCAATTGCAGCTGCACAAATGATGTATAGGGCAGGAGCAATTGGGTACCCAAAGGCTTTGTAGGGTCGTTCGGCATTGGGTTGTGTTTTACGCAAACGATAAATTCCGCCTACGGTAAGCGCATAAAACATCAGCGCTGCAAAGATGGTATAATCGAGCAGAGCGCCGTATGTTCCCGACAGGCAAAGGGCGCTTGCCCATATCATCTGGGCGAATAAAGCCCAGGAGGGTACTCCATTTTTGTTTAGTGTTGCAGCGCGCTTAAGGAAGAGGCCGTCTTTTGCCATTGCATAACACAGGCGTGCTCCTGCCAAGGTTAGGCCGTTGTTACACCCAAATGTAGAGATCATGATCAGGGCCGCCATGACATATTCGGCGGCGTTTCCAAAAATAGCGCCGGCTGCGGCAGTACCTACCCGATCGTTGGGTGCAAATGCAATGTCATGAACGGGCAAGAGACCCAGATAAATGACGTTGGTGGCGATGTAAATCAATCCCACGATAAGTGTACCGAAAAATAAGCTCAGTGGGATGTTGTGTTTTGGGTTTTTGATTTCTCCTGCAATAAAAGTCACATTATTCCAGGCATCACTTGAAAACAAGGAGCCTACCATGGCTGCGCCCAGGGCAGTGGCAACCGATACCCCCAGCAATGGGATGGCATTCCCCGATTCCGATAAAATTTGGGCCTGCCAGGGATGTTGCCAGTTTTGGGCCCAAATTTCAGGATTAAATCCGATCCAGAAACCCAGCACAATCAATCC
>JAGWYI010000429.1 GCA_018969455.1 Bacteroidota bacterium
GCACCAGAATTCATTTATACCGCAGCGCCGGAGTTCAACCTGGCGCTTTCTGCCTTGCGCGATTCAGAAGGGATGGTAAACTACGGGCTGTGGGTTGAAAGCATCGATCCCTATCCTGCGTCCAATTACACCATTCTGTATTCGGTTCAATTCAATGGATCCAACGAAATTGTGGTTGATATACTTGGCGCTCAGGCGCCGAATTTGCCCCAGGGGGGGCCCTCAAAGGCACAGGCTTTTGTCGATCTGGGTCGGCTTGCCCCTGGAAGCTATGCTTTAAAGCTCAATTTGGGCAATACCCTGCACAGTGAAGGAATTCTGTACCTTTCGGGAATGCAAAACACCCTCCAAATACCCGATGCAAAGGGTATTGTAATTACCAATTCTGTGTTGCTCAATATCCCGGATCACATGGTTTGGGGCATCGTTGAAAACCCCGGAGAACCCAGCAAAGATGCTGCAGAACATTGCATTTTAGATTTGAAAGCAGCCAGTTTGGAGCATGGTCTGTCGGCTGGATTCTATGGCGATTTCACCATGAGCGGTGTGGGAACCGCATTTCCGAATGCCCGCATCGAGCCGGCAGTGCCGTATATTTTCTTTGTACGCCGTTTGCAGGCGGCGGCAGATACGGCAGGCATCAAAAATATCCTGAAAAACTACCGCAGCCCGCAACAGGCGCATCCCCTAAAAGTACATTGTTATTCGACCCTGGGAACGCTGTAAAACAACTTAATATTTTCGCGGCCCCTTTTTGGGTCCGCCTTTTTTGTCGAACTTGTTAAAAAACCGGTCTTCCTTGCTGCCTCCCGAGCGTTCTTTTCGGGCATCGGCTTCATCTACCCGCAAGCGACGACCATTGATGGTAAACTCTGTAAGCCCCTGTTTTACAACCGTAACATACGCTATATCCAGATCGAAATGCAGGTAAGAACGATTCATATCGATCTGGCCAATGCTGGTTCCCGGAATGTTAAAGGAGCGCGACAACAATTTGATGAAATCCTTTTTCGTAACACCATCCATTTCACCCACGTTGAGGAAAAGCCGCTGCATTGAACCGTTGGCTGCTGCGGAACGCGGACTTCGTTTTTCGCCTCTCGGCAAAATGTTGATATCGGGCGCGTTGCGGTAATATTTCAAAAAGCGGTTGAATTCTACACTGGCAAAGCGCTCAATGAGTTCTTCTTTGCTCAGGTCTTTTAATTCCTCCAGAATACGCTCCATAAATGGTGCAATCTCTTCTTTTTGCACCTCCTGGTCGTGAATGCCATTGATGATGTGAAAAAGCTGTTGTTCACACACTTCGTAACCCGTGGGAATCATCTTTTTGCTTACGGTGGCCTTGGTTTTTCGCTCGATGAGTCGAATTTTTTCCTCGTATTTGGGCGTCACGATGCTGATGGATATCCCCGTTTTACCGGCGCGGCCGGTACGGCCGCTGCGGTGGGTGTATACCTCAATTTCATCGGGCAAGCCGTAATTGATCACGTGCGAAATGTTTTGCACATCAAGACCGCGAGCGGCCACATCGGTGGCAATCAGCAATTGCAAATTGTTTTCGCGAAAGCGTTGCATAACGCGATCGCGGTCGGCTTGTGCCAAATCGCCATGCAAGGCATCGGAATTGTATCCATCGCGAATCATTTGTTCGGCAATTTCCTTGGCTTCTACCTTGGTGCGCACGAAAATGAGCCCGTAAATACCCGGATTGGCATCCACCACGCGCTTCAGTGCGGCGTAGCGATCTTCTGCACGACACACATAATACTGGTGTTCGATGTTTTCGTTGGTCTGATTCCGCTTGCCCGTGCTCAACTCTTGCGGGCTCTGCATATAATTGCTGGCAATGGCGCGTACCTCATCGGGCATGGTAGCCGAAAACAACCAAATGGATTTGCGGTTTTGAGCCGCACCCAGAATGAAATCAACGGCTTCCTTGAAACCCATGTTGAGCATTTCGTCGGCTTCGTCGAGCACCACCCGTTCAACCGCATCAAGCCGAATCGCCTTTCGGGTGATCAGATCCATCAAACGACCGGGAGTCGCAACAACGATCTGGGCGCCGGATTTGATTTGGCGGATTTGGGTTTCGATGCTCGCTCCGCCGTACACTGCCACAATTTTGTATTGTCGGGCATGTTGCGCGTACTTCTCCAGGTCGCTGGCAACCTGAACACACAATTCGCGGGTGGGACATAATACGAGGGCATGTACCCCCGAATCTTTGGGGTTGATACGCTGAAGCAGGGGTAAACCAAAAGAAGCGGTTTTGCCGGTGCCGGTTTGGGCCAACGCAATAATGTCTTGATCCGATTGAAGGGCAACCGGAATGACCAATTCCTGTACAGGAGTAGGGGTTTCAAAACCCATCGACGCAATGCCCTCCAACAGATCTTCGTCGAGGCCCAGTTCTTTAAATGAACTCATCAAATAATTTGTGATAGTGAGTCGAATTTCAAACTCCTTGATGCACAAAAAATTCGACTCGAATGAAATAAAATACAAAGGTACAACTTTTTCACGCCAATGCACGAATTTTTACAAGACGGCAAATAATATTTTGTTAATGACATTAAAACTATATGACTAAAGAATAAAAGAGGTAAAAATCACACCCACCCTCTAAGGAAAAAGAACAAAAGACATTTGCCCAAATTTACTCCGTATATAATTCTTTAAAATGGGGAATTTCCCTTTTAAAAATTTTGAATTATTAAAATTGTGCATGTAATAAAATCAAGGTTTATTTACCCCTCCAATTGTTTGCACGGTATATACCTTTATAAAAATGACGTTTGTTTGCAATCAAGGCCTTATTTTGTCGGCTTAATTTGATCCACTGTTTTGAAAATCAGCCTTAAAAGGATATTTTTAATTGCCTGTTTTTTCGGGATTTGCTTTCAGGCGTACGCGCAAGGGCGGCTGGAAAAGCTTTCCCGGGAACTTGCACAGGAGCCGGCAGATACGCACCGCGTTTCCCTTTTGTATGATGTTGCCTGGGATTATTTGCTGGATTCGGTACCCGAACAGGCCGAAAAAATGCTTTGGGAGGCCGTCACACTCGGACAGCGCCTGCATTTCAAAGCCGGAGAAGCTAATGCCTGGAACGGCCTCGGGGTTTTGGAAGAAGACCGCGGGAATTTCCAAAGAGCCATTTCTTATTATGAACAGAGCCTGAACCTGCGCAGCGAACTGGGCAACCCATTGGCCATTGCCAAATCCTACAGCAACATCGGCAAATCATACGGTAATTTGGGCGACTATTCCAAAGCCCTCAAATACCTGCGGCAATGTCTCAACATTTGCGAACAACTCAACAACAAGGAAGCCATTGCGCGCGCAGCCTATGGCCTGGGTGTTTTGCAACAGGAAATGGGCTTATATGAAGAAGCCTATCAAAACATTAGGCAGTACCGGGAATACGTAGAAGAAGTGATGGATCCGGAAGGCAGGGCCCTTGCTTATACCCAATTGGGACACAACCGATTTGAACTCGAAATGTATGATGTGGCAAAAGATTGGTACGAAAAGACTTTGAAAATACGGGAAGAATTGGCCGATAGCAGCTTCATCGCTGATGCTATGGTCGACCTGGCCAATGCCCTTGACGAGTTGGACACTACGCGAACCGGCATGGCCATCCCCTATTACATGCGGGCCCTGTCGATTCTGCAACACCAGGAGGATCAGGATGCTGCCATTGCGAGCCTGTACAACAGCCTCGCAGACGCCTTCAAACACCTCAAAAATTTCAACACCGGCTTGATCTATGCAGAAAAAGCCTTGGAAATTAGTTCCCGTCTGGGTGACCAGAATGGCATCATGGAGGTGTACAATACTTATGGCGACATCCTTTTTGGCATGAAAAACCTTAAAAAGTCGCTTTCGTATGTAGAACAATATTTTGACCTGGCCCAAAAACTGAAGGACGAAAAATATATTCAAAAGGGCTATAAGGATTTCGCCAAATTGTATTCTGCCCTGGGCGATTACAAAAAAGCGTTTGAATATCGGGTTAAATACGATACCTACCGCTATAAGCGCCTGAACGAACGCCGGATAACGGTGTACGAGCAACAGGATGTTTTATTTGCCGATTATCAAAAACAGCGGGAAATTGAAAGAATGAATCAGCAACAGTTGCTC
>JAGWYI010000430.1 GCA_018969455.1 Bacteroidota bacterium
GATTGAGCGGCCTTGCTTTTCCCTGTATCCGTCCTGTCCATTCTGTAAAATGGGCGATGGGTCGCACCAGCGAAAGGGGTAGTTTTATTTTCAGGGTACGGCTTTTTCCCAAAGCATTCCGGATGGCGTCTCCGAGGTCTTCAGTTTGATAAGCGTGCCCATCAGAAACAATAAATTTTCGGTGAATGCCCAGCGGGTGATCCAAAATCCGGAACACTGCGCCCGCGACGTCTTGTGCGTGTACAAAACTCAATTTTTGAGAATGTGTACCAACGGTCAATTCCAACCCTTTATTAACCAGCCGAATAAAGGTAAGGATATCGCGTTCCCAGGGGCCGTAAACGGCGGTCGGCTGGATTGCGACCCAGGGAAAAGCAGCATTCAAGGATTCGAGCCAGCGTTCTGCCTCCAGTTTGCTGCCGCCGTAACTGGTAAGCGGGGCAGGGGCTTGACCTTCCTGAATGGTGGCAGCCTGATTGGGGGCGGCGCCCAGGGCAGCCAGGCTGGATACAAACAAAAACTTTTCAGGAATGGTCGCGCTGTCGAAAATGGCTTGCACAAAGCGCTGCGTATTTCCGGTATTGCCTTCGTAATAGCCTTTTTGATCCAATGCTTTGGTAACACCTGCATTGTGTATAATCCAGTCAAATCTTCCCAGCGCGCGAAGTATTTGGGTCATGCCCACCTGATCTTGGAAAGGCAATTGCACCAAATGTATCCTCGGGTCGCGCAAACGGCTTGTGTCACTTCCTACGCGCACTGTAGCCCATACCGAATTCCCGCCATCAAGGGCTTTTTCCACCAGGTAACCGCCAATAAATCCGCTCGCTCCAGTAATCAGTACGCGTGCCATATACTAAAGGTATTTTTGATAAATCCGGTGTTTTCGGAACATTTGGCCGCCAATGGATAAAATTGCCCGATTCATGAGGTCGTTGTTTTCCAAAATCCAGGAAGCTTCGCCGTAATGAATTCCTTTGGCGTAGGAGTTTCTGTAAATTTTGGTATAAAAACACATATCCAGGCCCGATTTTCGATATTCGGGCAGTATCCCTAATGCAACGATGCGAATACTTTTAACCGATTTCCTCCCAAAAAGAAATTTAAATATCCCAGTTGGGAACAAGCGGCCGCGTGGAATTTTAATGAAAATTTCATTTAAGTTGGGAACGGCGAGTGCAATGCCGATGGTTTTGCCTTCCTTTTCTGCAAAAAATACCAAATCGGGGTCAATACCCAGTTTCAAATCCTGGCCCATTTGCCTGATTTCGGCTTCGGTCATGGGTACGAAACCCAAATTTTCATTCCATGAATTGTTGTAAATTGGAAGGAAGCGATCCACTTCTTCCGAAAATTTCTTCATGTTAATGGTCCGAATGGTGATTCCGCTGCGTTTCAAGCGTTCTTCCAGCATATCCGCTAAAGCGCCCGTTTTTTCGCTCATATTTTCGGAGCGCAGCATGTAACTCAACAGATCTACCTCTTTTTCAAATCCGTATCTACTTACATATTCGTTGTAATACGGTGCGTTGTAAGTTGTAAGGATATAAGGCGGCTCCTCAAAATTTTCGAGCAGTATTCCGCAAGTCTCGTTGGTAGAAAAATTACACGGTCCCAACACCCGTTGGAGGCCTTGCTGCCGCAGCCAATCGCAGGCGGTATCTAACAATCCTTGTGCCACTGCGTAATCCTCAATCACATCAAAAAAGCCGAAAAAACCGGCATTTTCCTTTGTGAATTCAATGTAATTGTTGTTTCGAATGGCTGCAATCCGTCCCAACACCTTACCTGCAGCATCTTTGGCAAGAAAATATTCGGCGATAGAGTGCTGAAAAAACGGGCTTTTTTTCCGGTTTAACAAGGCCTCTTGCGACATATACAACTCCGGTACGTAGCAGGGATCTCCGGCATACAAATCATGAGGGAAATCGATAAACTGCTTCAACAATTTTGGGCTGTCCACCTTTTGAATGGTAAAATGGGTGGCTTTGCTTGAAATGTGGGTGGTGTTGTTGGTATTTTCCATGTGGATGCTTCAGGTTAGGTGTTGGTTTTATTGCTTCAACTAGTGATGCATGCTGATGGATTCGTGTAATTCGAGGATTTGCGCATTGCGGTACATAATTTCTACCGCCCGGTCGATTTGTTCGAACGTGTGCGTTGCCATCAAGGAAAAACGAATCAGCGAGTCGGCGCTGCGCACGGCAGGCGACACAACAGGGTTGACAAATACGCCATCATCGGCCATCATTTTCGAGAACTGGAATGTTTTCATGTCGTCCCGGATGTAAATAGGCAGAATGGGCGATTCGGTTTTCCCAATTTCAAAGCCTGCATTGCGCAATTGGGCCATGGCATAGTGGGTGTTTTGCCATAATTTTTCAATGCGCTCGGGCTCCTGTCGAATAATTTCGATGGCCGCAAGCGCACTGGCCGCGGCAGCGGGAGTCATACTGGCGCTAAAAATGAGGGCACGGGAATTGTGCTTGAGGTAATTGATCATATCCTTGTCGGCAGCCACAAAACCGCCCAAAGATGCCAGGGATTTGCTAAAGGTGCCCACCAACAGATCTACTTTTTCATGCAATCCGAAATGGTCGCCGGTTCCACGGCCCTGACGGCCAATTACACCTACCGCATGCGCATCGTCTACAATGATGGTGGCATCGTATTCTTCTGCCAGTTTCACAATGCCCGGAAGGTTGGCAATGTCGCCTTCCATGCTAAAAATCCCGTCCATCACGATGATTTTGGCGCCATCTCCTTCTACTCTGCGCAACTGTTGCTCAAGCGACTGCATGTCATTGTGACGGTATTTGACAACCTTTCCAAAAGACAGGCGTGTGCCGTCGATGATGGATGCATGTACCAATTCGTCTATGAAGATGTAGTCATTGCGGCCCGCAAGTGGCGCAATTGCACCCAAATTGGCCTGAAAGCCAGTGCTATAGAGCAAAACAGCTTCTTTGTTCAGGTAATCTGCCAGCGCTTCCTCCAGTTCGATGTGGATTTTCAGGGTTCCATTCAAAAAACGGGAACCAGCACATCCCGTACCATATTGCTGGATGGCTCGCACAGAGGCTTCCTTCAACTTGGGATGATTGGTGAGTCCTAAATAACTGTTTGAACCAAACATCAACACCGATTTGCCATTGATGATCACTTCGGTATCCTGTTCCGATTCGATGGTACGGAAATAAGGATACAGATTGGCGTTTTTTAACTGTTCAGGAGCATCGTATCCGCGAATTTTTTGCAGCAGGTTTCGATTCATACGACAAAAATTTACATTTAAATTGGGTTTCAAAGTTTCCGTACATGCGGAAAACGTACATACGGGTTCACAAAAAAAAGTGTGGATTAAACGGTGCAAAGTTACTGAACGCTGTTCAGTAGTTTCTGCTTTTCAGGCGAATGCAATAAACTCGCCGCTGAATTGAAGATTATGGCAGTTGAACGGATTAAACGGCTACCGACTGGTCAACCAAAAGCGCCTGCTCTATAAAGGAGATGGCGTGCTCCTCGCGTTCTTCCATCAGTTTTTCGAAGGCCTCGCCGTTCAATCCCATCGACATTTTGATCATAGGCTCGGCGAGATAAGGAAACATGGTAATGCCCATGATAGACAGGAGCAATTGCGCCGGGCATACTTTTCGGATGTTGCCCGCCTTGTATTCTTGTTCCACCAAGGTGCTGAATTTTTTAAATATCAAATCGTGCTGTGATGTGCTTGCAATGTGCATCATCCGCTCCGGATTGTTGTGCATCTCATTGAGCACAAACATGGGCAAAAAGGGCGCAGACCTAAACTTTTCAAGGTCTTTCCGGATCATCAACCGCAATTTTTGAAAAAACGGCAAATCAGAATTCAATATTTGGAGTACATCAGACCGAAAATTGATGCTCTCCTTTTCAAATACAATCGAAAATAACTTGTCTTTCGATCGAAAATAATAGTGCAACAATGCCTGATTGATGCCGGCTGTTTGAGCAATGTCACACATGCGCGCTGCAGCAAATCCCTTCTGCATGAAGACCCTTCGCGCGGCATCAACTATCACATCCTCTGTGCTGATGGTAGCAGTCATGTGTTTATTTATTAGTTTAACTGTTTGATTAAATTTTTTGACAAA
>JAGWYI010000431.1 GCA_018969455.1 Bacteroidota bacterium
GCCCGCCAGGGTCGACCTCAAAGGCGCCATTCGCGATACCATGGGCAGTGAAATCGCTTACGCAACCGTTATGTTGCTCAGCCCAAAAGACACCACCCTGCTCAATTTTACCCGAAGCGATGACAAAGGACATTTTGCTTTCAAAAATGTAAAAAATACCGATTACCTCCTGAAAATCACCTACATCGGGTACATTCCGTTCCAACAACACCTGTACCCCGCCGCTCAATCCGTCAACGAACTCGGAACCGTGTCCCTCAAACCCATTTCCAAAGAACTCATGGAAGTGGTAATCCATACCGCTAAAGCACCGCTTTCCATTCGAGGCGATACCATCGAATACGATGCAACCACCTTCAAAGTGCCGCCCGGCTCAACTGTGGAAGACTTGCTGCGGCGCCTGCCCGGGCTGGAAGTAGACGCCGATGGTAACATTAAAGCGCAAGGCAAGGATGTAAAACGCGTGTACGTGGACGGCAAAACGTTTTTTGGCGATGATCCCAAAAGCGCCACCAAAAACCTGGGCGCCGAAACCATCTCCAAGGTGCAGGTGTACAACGAAAAATCAGAGCAAGCCAAATTAACCGGGGTGGACGATGGAAAAAAAGAAAAAGCCCTCAACCTCGAACTTAAAGCCGAATTTAAAAAAGGCGCATTCGGAAAAATAACGGCCGCCGCTGGCAACGACCACCGATGGGCCGGACGCGGAAACTACAACCGATTTAATGAAAAACAACAACTCTCCTTCATCGCTTACGGCAACAACATCAACCAAACCGGCGTAAACTGGGAAGATTATGGCGAGTTTAAAGGCCAAAATGCCTTCAACAACAACGACAACGGCGACTTCGGTTTTTCCAGCGGAAACCATTTTTACTTCATGACGAGCGACGAAGCACCCGTCAATAACTTCGATGGCCGCGGATTCACCAAAAACTACGGGGGCGGCGCCAATTACAATTTCGACAACAAAAAAATTAAAGCCAACGCCAGCTACTTCTACAACGAAACCTCCCTCAATCTCGACCAATACGGCTTCCAGCAAAATTTCCTGCCCCAAGGCTCATTTACCAATACCGATACCCTCGCCAAATCGGAATTCCGGGGCAACCACAGCCTCGCGACCCGTATGGAACAAAACCTCGACTCCAACAACTTGCTGATCGTAAAGGCCAACTTGCGCCTGAGCGGAAACAACAACAAAAGCCAACAAAATCAATTCTTTAACGGAGGCCAAATCCAGGCTAACAACGCACTCGACCTCCTTAATACCAAAGAACTCGACTCCTGGCGTATTACTAGCGCCGCCATCTTCCGACACCGGTTTAAAAAGAAAGGCCGCGCCCTGGCAATCAGCGCTGGCTATAATTTTAACAACTCCGACGGTCCAGAAAACCTGAATTCCATTAACCAATATTTCGGTGCAACAGCGTATTCCCTGTTTACCCAACAACGAAATGACCTCAACAACCATTCAACCCAGTACAAAACCAGCGCTCTGTTTACCGAATCCATCGCAAAAAAATGGTTCATCGAAGGATTCTACAATTTCAGCAATACCCGAAACCTGGTCGACCGGCAAGTGTACAATACCCTCCAAAAAGAAGAACGCATCGAGTCCTTAAGCGTGTATTACGACAACCAAATCCAGTTCCAACGACTGGGTGCCAGCCTCCGTTACTCCAATAAGGGACTCAACCTGTCTGTTGGCGGCGCAGGCCAGCAAATTCAGATAGACGGCTCCTATGCACTCGATAAAAAGTCCAATCCTACTAGCACCCCCATCAGCCGACGCTTTAACAACCTGATCCCTCACATCGATTTCAGCATGGAACTGCCACACAATGTGTGGATCAATTCAGGGTATACCTACTCCGTCACCGAACCCAAACTTACCGACCTCCAGCCTGTTCCCAATGTAAACAACCCTGCCTTCCGAACCGATGGAAACCCCAATCTGGCCCCCGAACGCTCCCACAGCATCGATTTTAACATCAACCACTGGAACCCGGCCAATTTCTCCAGCATCGGAATCGGTTCCGATATCGGATTTTACGACAGCCGAATCGTATACAACCAAACCACCGAATTCATCGACAGCATCGGACTGAGAACAAGCTCCCATCCGGTAAACGTTAATGGCGGGAACAACTACAACCTCTACTACTGGTTAAACTACCCCATCATTAAAACCAAACTGAGCCTCGGATCTTACGGCAACATCAATGGATCCAAATCACCAACCCTCGTCAATAACATCCAAAATGAAACCCGAAACGCCGGATACAACATCGAAATGAACCTCAATTTCACCCCGGTCGGCAGCCTCATCATTACCGCCGGTGGAAAACTGGGACTCAATTACCTCAGATATACCCTCCAAAATGCCCAAAATCAAACCATCCAGAACCATGGCCTCGAAGGCGCTATAAAATGGCAGTTTGCACCAAAATTCTTCCTCGAAAGCAACCTGGATTATACCTTTTACCGAAACGACCGATTCGGATTTAACCAAAAAATTCCAATCTGGAACGCTTCCATTCGCCGACTCTTCGGTAAAAACAACCGCGTCGAAACCCGATTGGCCGCTTTCGATATCCTCAACCGCCGGGTAAGCATCCAACAATTCGGCGCACAAAACTATGTCAGCCGCACCGTGGCCGCTACCCTCGCCCGCTACTTTATGCTCAGCGCGAGTTACAACATCCGCGGTTATGAAGACAAACTCAAAAAAAATGAATGGTGGTAAAACCGCTTGATCTACACAAACAACCATGAAACACCGTTTCCTGATCTTAAGCCTCGCCGCTTGCTGCCTGTGCGCAAACCTCAAGGCACAAGCCCTCGAAGGCTCCATCCGTTACCTCGTCACCCACGACTGGACCAAAAAAATGGCCGCCGTCGATTACATCTCCAAACAACAACGCGAACGCATCGCTTATATGTGGGGAAACCGATCCTCCTGGAAAGTATACACCCAATTGTATTTCAACGCCAACAGCGCCAAATACGAAGACTCGGAAGAAAGAGCCGAACCCGACGACGATGGATACTCCTGGCGGAAAGATGCCTTCATGATCTTTCGCGATTTCGCCAATAACCGCGAAAACGACCTGATTGATATGCTGGGCAAAACTTACCTGGTACAAGACAGCCTCCAGGCGCCCGACTGGAAAATCCAGAACGATATGAAAGAGGTGGCCGGACACGTATGCATGAACGCTTTTTGGAATGATACCCTTAAAAATCAAAAAATCGTGGTCTGGTTTGCCCTCGATATGCCCGTACCCGCAGGCCCCGAGCGCCTGTTCGGACTGCCCGGCATCATCCTCGAAGCCGATGTCAACAACGGCGGCATGACCATCACCGCCGACAAGATCGAACTCCGTCCCGTGGAAAAAGAACTGGCATTGCCCAATAAAATGAAAGGGAAAAAAATATCCGAACTCCAGTACCGCGCCATCCTCCGCGAACACATGGAAAATAAACGCAAAGCAGAAGAACCGCCTTTTTGGGGAATACGATATTAGGAGGGAAGAATCGAATTTCGAATGTCGAATGTCGAATATCGAATGTCGAAGTTTAAAATGGGCATGACTGGGAGACTTTTCTAATAACTATGGAGGCTTTCGCAAACGATGCCAAACACCCCCGAACGCCATACCGCGTGTCGGGGGTGCTGATTTTCAGAAAAACGCTTTACCTCAAATCAAAAACAACTTCAGGGCATTCGACCAGCTGCTGCTGCGTTGGCCCGCACCTATCGCCCGCAAACGGATCAAAACCGACTTCCCGGAAGGCAAACCCTTCACTTTCATCACAGTTTTGCTGCTATACGAACCGTTCTGCCAGGTTTTGCCATCGTCCTCAGAGTATTCCAGTCCGGTGATACGCACCCATTTGGCAGAAGGCAGCGTATAACGCAGTTCCAGTTCTCCCGCAACAGCTTGCGGAATCGCCCGAATATTGGCAGGCGGCAAAATCTCGGTTACGGGTTTGTTGCGTTCCTCCACCACAGGCAAACCCGCATTGGCGCCCCAGGTAATCAAACCATTGTGGTTGTAGTTGAGGTCGTCCACCAAAGAAGTCAGGGTTTTCATCATTTCTGCCTTGAGTACCTCCT
>JAGWYI010000432.1 GCA_018969455.1 Bacteroidota bacterium
TATATCGTCTAAAATGACATAAATTGCGACCGTGAAGAAATTCATACTGACCTCCGTGTTTGAGTGTGGTAACCCAAATTAACGGAGGTCTTTTTATTTGTCGAAGTTTCCTAATAGGTCACAACTTGAGTTACTTAATATTATTACCTTTTCAAGCGTCTGATGAAAAGCTTTCTACTTCATCTTTTAGACATCATGCACACATCCTGAGAGTACGTGACGTAAAAGAATGCAATTTCCACACCTTTCCTTCTGCCTAATTTACCCCATAAAATAATCACTAATTCGCGTGGGAATAACAAAATGTATCTTATTCTTTTTCAATAGATTAAACCAACTTTTGCCCACATACTCCGGATTAGCAAGTAAGGTCATGCCCTTTAAATTGAACAACGTGAATGTTTGCTCAAACATTGTATTACGTTCCTCTTGACTGGAAGACCCAATTTTCTCCAGTTGAACCCAATAATTGACACTACTATATTGTTTACAAGTACACTGAGAACTAAATAATACACCTAAATCTCCAACTTGTTCCGTCCATTACAAGCGTATTGAAGCCTAAATTGCGTAAAAACCCCAAATTATGACGCCTCAACTCGTGTAACAAATCCGCTGACTTTCCCCAACGCTGAAAAAAACGAATGAGCCTTTTGGAATGGCTGCTTGCCTCTGACTGTTCATTTTCAAGCGCACCACCAACCTAATCCTTCATCTTATTAAGGTTAATGGTCTGCGCCAGCGGAAACAACAGTATCAATAGCCAAATATTTTTTACGGCTCCAAGGCCGTAAGAATCGTAAAGGGTGCTAAATTTGCGTAAGTGTGGCGGGAGTATCAATGAATATGTCGTGAGAAAACACCAAAATTGGTTTTCGCCCGTTATTTTCCAAAAATGTCAAGTAGTATGGTTTCGTATGACAATTGGCATGCGATTAATATTTTTAAACATTTACCTTTCTTTAGGAAAAACAGGCAACCTGGTTTAGAATTACCCAAACAATAGTTACACCCCTGAAAACCAAACTTTTAAATTCATGCATGCAGTACTTGGAGTTGGAATTACTTTACCTCCCCGGAAAATTTACAAAAAAGACTGGTTCGTACTCCGTTTAAAACACAAATCAGTTATACCTAACACGCATCCTTAAAAACCTCCATCCAAAAACCCCACATTACCCAAACCTTTTCTCCCCCTTGTTGTTTTTTCCTGCCAAATGCCCTAATTTTAGGACAGGAAAATAACAAACAGCATGCATTTCCTTCCTGCCAATCGCCTGCGCATTTACCGGAACTTCAAGGCCATTGAAGCCACCGATTTCTATGAAATTGTGCGTTTTTACGAACGCCATGAGCCGGAAATCCACGCGCTCGAAGAAGACCGGTTTTTGGAATGTACCCTCGCCTACACCAATGCCCTGTTCGAAACCGGGCAATACGCCAAGCACCTGGTCATGTGCGATTTTTTGCTCGAGCAAATTATTCGATTAAATTACGACACCCGGGATGGCGTCGATTTGTTTACCAAAATTCTGTTCGACAAGGGCGTCTCTCTCATTTACCGACACGAATACAGCCAGGCGGCGCATGTTTGCCGCGAATTGCTCAAAATTGAGCCGAAAAACCAAAATTGCGCGCGCCTGCTGAAAAAAGCCCTTTTGCGCCAAAAGCCCTATTGGCTGCGGCGCGCCCGGGCATTTTCGGTGTTGCTGATTTTGCTTTCTGCGTTTACCGCAGGCGTCCATGTGCTCGTTTTGATGCCCTTTTTCCCAGAATTTATCAAATTGGGTCAAAACAGCCAATACGCGCTGCTTGGCGCCGGACTTGCCTTGCTCTTTTTGGGCGAAGCCGCCCATTATTTCAGCTGCCAATTCCAGGTATACCGCTTTAAAAAACAAATTTCCGAGCGCAAGCGCTGAATTATATTTGCGCTCCCGAATGCATCATCCGCTTCAATCCTTTACCTAAGCAACTTTTCAGGATTCCACCACCGCTCTGATATGGCAGCACCGTTGACCAAATTTCAAAAACAAATACTGGAAGGCATTCCAGCCCGCCTTCCTCAAGCCAAACCGCTCGATCCCCACGTGAGCCATGCCCCCCGCAGAGTCATTGAAGGGGTGTTGAATGCCGACGAAAAAATCCTGGCCCTGCAAAACGCCCTGCGCTATTTTCCCAAAAAATGGCACGAAACCCTCGCCCCCGAATTTGCCGCTGAACTCGAACAATACGGCCGCATTTACATGCACCGCTTCCGCCCCGATTACCCCATGCGCGCCCGCGCCCTCGAGGAATATCCATGCCAGTCGAAACAAGCCGCCGCGATCATGCTTATGATCCAAAACAACCTGGATCCTAAAGTAGCAAAACACCCGCACGAACTCATTACCTATGGCGGCAATGGCGCGGTGTTCCAAAACTGGGCGCAGTACCGCCTTACCATGCGTTATCTGGCCGAAATGAGCGATGAACAAACCCTGGTGATGTATTCCGGACATCCCATGGGCCTCTTTCCCTCCCACCCCGATGCGCCCCGCGTGGTCGTCACGAATGGTATGATGATCCCCAATTACTCCAAAAAAGAAGACTGGAACAAATACAACGCCCTCGGTGTCACTCAATACGGCCAAATGACCGCCGGTTCTTACATGTACATTGGTCCGCAAGGCATTGTACACGGCACTACCATTACCCTGTTGAATGCCGGCCGCCTGCTCGGACTGGGGAAAAACGACCTCAAAGGCGTGGTATACGTAACTTCCGGGCTCGGCGGCATGTCGGGCGCGCAGGCTGGAGCGGCTGTTATCACCGGCTGTGTGGGTGTTATTGCCGAAACCGACCCCGACTCTATCGCGCAACGCGTGGCCGACGGATATATAAAAGCAGAAAATGTGTATACCGATTTGTTGGCTTTGGTGCAACGCATAGAAGCCTGCCGGGCGGCCAAAACAGGCATCGCGCTGGTATACCACGGCAACATTGCCGATTTGTGGGAATATTTGGTGCGGGAAAATGTAAAAGTGGAACTGGGTTCTGACCAAACATCCTGTCACAACATCCACGACATGGGCTACACCCCGCAAGGTTACAGCTTCGCCGAAGCCAAGCAATTGCTCAATACCGACAAGCCCCGTTTTATGGAGGCCGTTGCCCAAACCTTGCGCCGCCATGTGGCTGCCATCAACACCATGGCCGAACGCGGCACGTATTTTTGGGATTACGGAAATGCGTTTTTAAAAGAAGCCGGGGATGCCGGAGCCGAAGTTTTTCGGCCGGGAACACCCGCAATGGCCTTGGGGCAGGTCAGTGTGGGCATATCGCCTTACCGCTACCCTTCCTATGTAGAAGACATCATGGGCCCCATGTGTTTCGACTACGGTTTTGGCCCTTTCCGCTGGGTATGTTGTTCGGGTAAAAAAAGCGATTTGGATAAAACCGATAAAATTGCGGCAAGCGTGTTGGCGGATTTGTTGCGCACGGCGCCCAAAGCCATCAAAGGGCAATTGCGTGACAATTTACTTTGGATCAAAAATGCGCGCAAAAACATACCGCGGGTGGGATCGGCCTCCCGCATTTTGTATGCCGACGCCATTGGCCGGGTGCGCATTGCCGAGGCTTTCAACGAGGCCATTGCCAACGGTGTCCTCGAAGGGCCTGTTGTTTTGGGCCGCGACCACCACGATGTGAGCGGCACCGACTCCCCTTTCCGCGAAACGGCCAATATTTACGATGGTTCGCGGTATACGGCCGATATGGCGGTTCAAAATGTAATCGGCGATGCCTTCCGGGGCGCAACCTGGGTGAGTTTGCACAACGGCGGGGGTGTTGGCTGGGGTGAAGTCATCAACGGAGGCTTCGGAATGGTACTCGATGGCAGTATGGAAAGCGACCGCCGCCTCCGGCAAATGTTGTTTTGGGATGTCAACAATGGCATCGCGCGGCGCGCGTGGGCGCGCAACCCGCATGCCCTCGACACCATCAGGCGCACCATGGAGGCCAATCCGGGATTGCAGGTAACGCTGCCCCATTTTGCAGACGAGCAGCTGGTAAAATCTGTTTTAAACCTGTAAAGGGTGTAATTCAAAATGTCGCATTTGAAGCGGGATTCGTACCTTTCGGA
>JAGWYI010000433.1 GCA_018969455.1 Bacteroidota bacterium
TATCCGGCTTGCACCCGTTCGGTAAGGGGCTGGGCCCGCACACCTTGTAAAAATTGTTGCAAATCGGCATCCTGTTCCTGCTTCAACAGGGCCCGTAACTGGGTGAAATGTTCCATATAAACAGGTAAAGACAAATTTGCGCGTAAATTGTTTATCCTTGCCTTGAGGCAACCGCCTGCCTTGAGTTTGCGCCATATCTCTAACAAAATGACGAACAACATGCGCTTTTATTGGCTTCTGATTGCCTGCATTCTTCCATTTGCCCTCATTCAGGCTCAAAACGATACGCTTGCCTTCCCATCGCTGGAAATTGGGAACTGGCATCAACATTTGCCCTGGCAACGCGCTACCTATGTAACACAAAGTGCACAGAAAACGTATTTCGCTACTGAATGGGCCATTGTTGAAATTGATAAGGCAGAACGTACGCCGCGCTTTATAACCAAAGTAGAAGGGCTTAGTGATGTCGGGATTCAATTGGCACGCTACAATGCCGCAGCCAATATGCTCCTGATCGCTTACACCAACAGCAACATCGACCTGTACAAGCCCTCTGACGGAACTGTTATCAATTTGCCTTTTATCAAAAAAGACATCAACCTCATTGGGGATAAAAAAATATACGATGTGTATTTCGATGGCGCGAACGCCTACCTGGCTTGTGGTTTCGGTGTGCTGAAACTTAAATTGGATAAGGCAGAAGCTGAATTCACTACTTTTACCGGAGTACCCGTGCTGTCTTTTTCGAAATTTGGCAATTTCTTGTATGCCGGTACTGAAGAAGGCGTATATAGAATCCCGGAAAATGATGTAAATCTGGCCGATTTCGGTCGGTGGAGTTTGCTCGGCAGTATTCAGGGGCTGCCACAAGGCACTCCTGTGCGTGCTCTTACTGCCAAAAACAACCAACTCTATCTTGGAATTGGCAAGGAATTATACACATTCAATGGGCAAAGTGCCACCTTATATGCCGCTCATCCCGATTGGGATTTGGTTTACCTGACTTCTGAAGGACCGGGTGTACTCGTCGGGTGGCGAAAGAATTTTACCGGCGCAATTGATTATATTGAGCCCAATGGGAATCGATATCAAATTCAGGGCCCATGCGACGCCGTAATACCTGAGTACGCCGTGGAAGACGGATTCAAGAAATTCTGGATTGCTGACCTTACCGACAAATTCCGATATTTTGATTTGAGTACAAATAATTGTGAATCATTTGTTTATAACTCACCTTTTAACCAAAAATCTGCCGAAATCGAAATTGGCCCCGATGGTACCACTTATGTGGCAACGCCTGGCCCCAATTCCGGTTTGGCTGCTTTATATTACCAGGATGGCGTGTATGTATACAAAGACGACAACTGGACAATCTGGAATAAAAACACCATTCCTGCCCTGGTGGATACCCAATTTGCCTGGGTAGATTTGTGGAAAGTAGCCGCAGATCCCAACAGCAACAAGGTGTTTGTAGGCAGCTGGGTAGGGGGACTTCAACAGTTTGACAAGGGCGCATTTGTCAAAAACTATACGCAGTTCAATTCAATTTTGAAAAATGCCGGCGCTTCGGGCACCACCCGTACTGCAATTGGCGGACTGGCGTACGACAAGGATGGAAACCTGTGGATTTCAAATTACGGCTCGGGCGCCCCGATTGCTGTGTTAAAACCAGATGGGTCTTTACTCAATTTTTCAGCAGCGCCCAATCAGGGACTGCTTCAGGTGGCCGTTGATCAAAACGGATACAAATGGTTTGTCGTGGCATTTAATGGCGGTATTATGGTGTACGACAGCGGTAAAGATTTAGCCAGTGCATCAGATGATCGATACAAGATTTTTACAACCTCCAACAGCGTATTGCCCACCAATACGGTCAACTGTGTTTCGGTTGATCTGGATGGAGATGTATGGGTAGGTACCCAACAAGGAGCGGTGAGTTTCGAATGTGGCAGCAATGTATTCGAATCAAGTTGCACCGGAAGGCGCCGGATTGTGAATGTGGACGGTTTTAACGGTTATTTGCTTGAAACAGAGGATGTTAAAACAATTGCAGTGGATGGCGCCAATCGCAAATGGTTTGGAACATCCAATGGTGTTTTTGTGCAGTCGTCCGACGGTCTTACCCAGGTGGCCAATTACACCAGCACCAACAGCCCTTTGTTCGACAACAACATTACCGACATCGCGATCAACCAAACATCCGGAGAGGTGTGGATTGGAACCGAAAAAGGCCTTATTTCCTTGCGCGGTGATGCCGTTAAAGGCGGAAAAATCAACAACCCCAAACCGTACGCCTATCCCAATCCGGTGCGGCCCGATTACGACGGCCCGATTGCCATTTATGGTTTGGCACGCGATGCGAATGTGAAAATAACCGATATCCGGGGCAACCTGGTGTATGAAGGTACTGCCCTGGGCGGACAAGCGGTGTGGAACGGTAAGGATTACCTTGGGCGCCGGGCGGCCTCGGGGGTGTATCTGATTTATGCCACCAGCAAGGCAAATTTCGATACGCCCGACGCGGTAATTGCTAAGGTGGTGATAATCAATTAAATATATTTGTTTTAAATAAAAAACCGAACCAGGCAGGAGCGCTTGATTCGGTTTTTTGCATTTGAAAGACCAATTAAATGGTCCCGTGCTTCCTGCCCCGCATGTAAAACCACAAGCCGCCAAACGCTACAATCAAAATAATGGGCAAAATACCAACATTCGATAAGGTCGCCTGACCCGCTATCAAATTGGCTTCATCGGCACTCAAACCGCGTGCACTTGCTTCCGCCAGGTTTTTGTCGAACCAGCCGCCTATGATCGGCTGAAACAAAGCAGTGGCAAACATGCCAGCCCCGCCTACCAGGGAAAGACCCAATGCGCCGCTTTTCGGGATGTATTCCGAAACAAAACCAATCATCGTTGGCCAAAAGTAACAGACGCCCACGGCAAACACCGCCGCAGCGCCCCAGGTGGCCCAACCAGTGGCATGACTCAAGGCAAACAAACCTATCGCCGAAACAATGGCCGAAACAAGCAACATGCCCGTTGGGTTAATCCGGTGCACCACCGGACCCGCATAATAACGGCCTACCGCCATAATGCCATTGATGAAGGCCAAAACCAACAAAGGCGCTGCAACTACCGTTTTCAACAAAGATTGGATCCATTGTCCGGTACTCAACTCGGTATTGGCCGTAAGCAACATACAAGCCGTAATAAAATAAAACAAAGGATTGGCAAACACCGCTTTAAACATTTCAGCAGTGCCTATGCCTTGCTCCACGCGCTCGGTGCGCGGGAAACTTTGTTGATAAAACAGGTAGCCGTACACCAGCGTCGGAATCAAAATAATGGAACATTGCATCCGCCAATCCAGCTCGATTTGGGCCATCAGGTAGCCCAGCACCGCACCTATAACAATGCCGCCCGGAAACCATACGTGAAAACGATTGAGCATGGCCGTCTTCCGATCGGTGTACAAACTCGCAACCAGGGGGTTGCATACCGCCTCCACCGAACCATTGGCAAAACCAACCAAAAAAGTACTGATCAGCAAACTCCAATATCCGCCCGCAAATATGGTGAGCAACAAACCCGCCAAATGGCACAACCAGGCAATCAGCAACATACGCCCCATGCCAATGGCATCTAAAATGAAACCGCCCAGCAAAGTAGCCGCCGGAAAACCGTAAAATGCCATTGAGGTGATCACACCCACTTCTTCATAACTCAGGTTGAATTCCTTGCTCCAGTTGTCGAGCATACCCGCTCGAATCGCAAAAGTCATAGAGGTGGTTAACAGGGCAATACAAGAAGCGTTAAACAGCCGGGCAGTGTGGATGTTGCTCATGACAGGTGAATAGGTTTGAATCTTGAAATAATGAACGGCCAAATGTAGAGAACACAAGAGAAGTTTTGGCATAACCCGTGTATTACTTTTTTCAAATTTTTAATGGGCAAGCACTGCCACATACTCTAACCGCATGTTTTCTGGCAATCACCCTACTCAAATTATGTACATTTCCAACAGGGGAAAGGCTGATTTTTTGTGTTTTTTCGGTTTTGTAAAATTTAAACATTTGCTTTGTTTAATATTTGCAAATAATGGAGA
>JAGWYI010000434.1 GCA_018969455.1 Bacteroidota bacterium
TCATTCATAAAACGGCCAAACATTTTCGGGAACCAATGATAAATGCCTGCAAACATACCAAAGAATGCAGCTATACCCATCACAATGTGAAAGTGTGCCACAACAAAGTAAGTATCATGCATCTGAATGTCAATCGCAGAGTTACCCAAAAAGATACCTGTCAAACCGCCTGAGATGAACATGGAAACAAAGCCTATTGAAAACAAACTGGCCGAAGTAAAGCGGAAATTAGAGCCGTAAATGGTGGTAATCCAGTTGAAAACCTTTACTGCAGATGGAACTGCAATGATCAAGGTAAAGATTACAAAGAAGTTGCTGATAAATGGATTTACACCCGCCATAAACATGTGGTGCGCCCAAACGATAAACGAGAGGAAGCCAATTGCCAATATGGAGTATACCATCGCACGATAGCCAAAAATTGGCTTACGGGAATGCACCGACAACACTTCCGATACAATACCCATGGAAGGAAGGATAATGATATACACCTCCGGATGACCCAAAAACCAGAACAAGTGCTGGAACAAGATGGGGCTGCCACCAATGCGATCCAGTACCTGACCACCCACAACAATTTCATTTAAGTAGAAAGAGGTACCCAATGCACGGTCGAACAACAACAACAAAACGCCCGACAACAACACAGGGAACGACAACACACCCAATACAGCGGTTACGAAAAATGCCCAGATTGGAAGTGGAAGACGCCACATGCTCATGCCTTTGGTGCGAAGATTCAAAACCGTTGTAACATAGTTGATGCCACCGAGCAGTGCTGAAACAATAAACAAAGCCATGGCAATAGCCCACATGGTCATGCCCGCGCCAGAGCCTTCAGATGCCTGGGGAAGCGCACTCAAAGGCGGATAAGCGGTCCAGCCTCCTGCGAAAGGGCCTGTACTCAGGAACAAAGAAAGCAGCAACACGACGCCCGCAAGGAAAAATGCCCAATAGGAAAAGGCATTTAACAAAGGCGACGCCATGTCACGCGCGCCAACCTGAAGCGGAATCAAGAGGTTGGAGAATGTTCCACTCAACCCTGCAGTCAATACAAAAAACACCAAAATGGTGCCGTGCATGGTAACCAGGGCATAATAAAATTCAGGATCAAGTTTGCCTATCCCTTGTGCATTCACTTGAATCCATTTACCCAAAATAGGGCGTAACCATGCCAAATCTGCCTCAGGGAACCCCAATTGAAGCCGGAAAACAATGGACATGGCCGCACCGATGAATGCCCAGATAATCCCTGTAATCAGGAATTGACGCGCAATCATTTTGTGGTCGGTGCTGAACACATAATGGGTAATAAAATTAGCCTGATACTTATCCCCATGGTGATGCTCATGGAAGTGATCATCATATCCCAACTCCTGGGTGATTTTTGATTCTAAAGTTTCGGCGGCAGTTACTTGAGCCATACCAGTAGATTTTGAACAGTTTTAAAAAAAAGAATGCGAGGGTTCTAATTGTCTCCGGTATTCTTGATATCAGGAGGGATTGGCGCTCGCGCCACCCAAAATTGTGAATTCAGTCCGACGGTTTTTCGCACGATTTTCAGGGGTATCATTCGGAGCCAGGGGCTTGCTGTCACCGTATCCATTTGCTTTAACTCTTCCTGCAGAAATCCCGCGCGTTGTCAAATAATTCAACACAGCGGTGGCACGGTCTTGCGAAAGAACCTTATTTTGAGCAGGTTCTCCGGTATTATCTGTATGTCCGGCTACTTCGATTACCATGCCAGGATAAGTATTCATGGCTTCCACCAAATTATCCAGTTCGTATTTGCTGTCTTCCGTGAGTTTCGATGAACCCGTTTCGAAGTTAATATACTTCAGCGAAAGGGTTTTATCTGCTGCATTGGCCGATTCAACGGCTTTTTTTACATTTTCACTAAACGCTTTCGCCCGAATTGGAGCCTCGATGGGCAGCGTCATTTTGTCTTTGTTCGGATCGTCGGCCTTTCCGCGTACCTGGGTCAGGTAGAAAGACTCCTGTTTTTTATACCAGGCATCAAACTCTTCCTGAGGCACAATTTTGAGTACCCGGCGCATGGAGTAGTGCCCTTTTCCACACAATTCGGCGCATGCCAATTCGTAATCGAATTTTTCCCAACGTTTTGGGCCATTAGGATCGGCGGGGTCGAAGGGTTCATTAAATTCAGGATATTTACGCAGTTCGTTCCGGAATTCTGCGGTAGTTTTGCTTGGTGTAAACACAAAATAAGTAGGCATACCGGGCACAGCATCCATTTTTACCCGGAAATGAGGCAAATAGAAGTTGTGCAAAACGTCTTTTGCAATAATGCGTACACGCACTTTTTTTCCTACCGGCAAATACAACTCTTGTCCAGGAATCACATCGTCCCAGTTTTTAGGATCTGTAAAATCTTGTCCACCAGAATTGATTGCAGTGGTCAATTTGTAATCACGAGCACCCAGTTTGCCATCAGGTCCGGGATAACGAATTGCCCAGTTAAATTGTTGACCCAATGCTTCAATTTCGATGTAATCTTCGCCTTCTTTTACATCGGCCATTACTTCATTCCAGGCATTCAAACCACGCACCACCAGAAGTGTCATTACGATGGCTGGGATGGCTGTCCACCATACCTCCAAACGATTATCGTGCACATAAAACAAGGCTTTACGGCCTTCCTGGTAACGGTATTTAAAGGCAAACCAAAACAAAGCAATGTGGGTAAGTACAAAAACAATACCGGTGAAGAACAAGGTAAGGTTGAACAAACTATCCAAAATGCCACCATGCTTGGAAGCCGATTGCAATGGGCCATAACCCAGCATTACATTTTTGTATTCGTAAGCCGAAATTACCACACCAAACAAAAACACCACCAGGAAGATGATGGACAACAAGCCATTCCATTTGCTGTTGTCACGCAGCATCTCACGTTCGCCTTTAATTTGGGCGGTGAGTTCGGTCACTTTACCGATTTGTACCAAAACAATGGTAACAAGAATGAAACAAAGAAGTATAATAAGCGCAGTCATCTTAAGTTTTTTTCTTTAACCCAAAGGTGGACGGTTTGTTTGCGGTTTAGGGATGGCGTTTTCTTGTTTAGAAAAAATCTAATTAAGCAAAATCAATGATGGGCAGCATGGCCATCCTGATCATCATCTTCTCCTTCAATCAGGGCTCCCGTGTCATGGTGCAAACTTTCTTCCAGATATGGATCTTTCATAGGCACGAGCGATGCACGTTGCAGTTGGCCAAAAAAGAAGAAGAGGAACAAGCTGAGGAAACCAATAAAAATGCCCAATTCTTCAAAACCTGGCAATGTAAAGCCCAATTTAAAGCTTTTGTCCGGTCCCATTTCTGCTTCCATTTCGTGTTCGGCATGTGCACCGGATGCTTCAGCGTGTGCTTCAACGGCTTTTGCGGGTTCTTTTTCTTCATGCGAAGCAGCAGCAGCCGGCTCGGCGACATGTTCTTCTACCTTGGCTGCTTCCTGGTGCGCGTTTGCCTCTTTGGCGCCTGTTTCTTCATGCGCTACCTCGGTTGCAGGTGCAGCCTCGTGAGCAGTACCAGTTTCGTGTACTGAGGTAGTTGAATGTTGAGCAGCACCCGGTTTTTTGCCTTCAGCAAGTTCTTTGGCCTCAAAGGCAGCAATCCGTGCACCAGGCTTGATCATATAAAAGAAATCCCACCAATGGCCGATGAACACAAACAATGCTACAAAGAACATGGTACCAAACTTGCGTTTGGTGTCATTGCGCATCAGAACCAGGAAAGGCAACACGAAGTTGATCAGAAGATTACCCCAGAACAGAACAGGATAAAACTCCATACGTTCTTTGAAGTAAATGGTTTCTTCCCCGTTGTTGGCATACCAGATCAACATGAACTGGTCAAACCACAGGTAGGTCCAGAAGACGGAAATACCAAAAAGGAATTTACCGACATCATGTAAGTGGCTGCGATTTACATATTCCATGTAACCGAGCGACTTTAGGTAAATGATGAGCATTACAGTCAGAGAAATGGATGCCAGCCACAACGACGCTGTTGCGTACCATGCAAACATGGTGGAGTACCAGTGAGGGTCAACGGCCATAACCGACTGCCATAGAAAA
>JAGWYI010000435.1 GCA_018969455.1 Bacteroidota bacterium
TTTGTGGATAAATCAGGATGGATTTCGCTGATTTATACTGATTTATAAAGATCGTTATGCACAAAATCTGGCGGCGTATAGTATAAAATGGGTTCAAACAAACTCAATAAATGCGCTATATACCCATTCATTGAATCCAATGCGGAGCCAGTCCTGATTTTCTTCCATTACCTGAACCCGGCTGGAGATGGGCAAGCGATATAGAATTTTAAAATCTGTTCCCGGCCCTTGTCGTACATTCAGTTCGTTGGAACCTGTTACCATGCCGGGTCGGGTAAGTAAAACCTGAACCATCGATTCGTGGATCCAGTGATTGGGGGCGATCATATACCAGTTGTTTTGTTTTTCCAACAAACTGAGTAAAGCGCCATTGGGGTATACTTCGGCGAGATCGAATTGGGTTCCCGGTCCTTTTCGTACACTGGCGCCGCTGGTAGCAAGTACCCATCCGGTACCGGTTTGGAACTGCAATTGAATAAAATTGCCGCTTACCCATTCAGCTGGAGCAATTCGAAGCCAGGATCCACTGGTTTCGTAATATTCAATACGGTTATTTTGGGTCAATTTTCTCAATATTGGGAAGCTCGTGCCGGGGCCGCTCCGAACATTCAAACCGGCGGAAGTAACCGATCCGGTTCCCAGGCGCAGCGCGGGTATTTTTTGCATTTCCAGGGCGATCAAGTTTTTAAAAGCCATCCATTTTGATTCTTCCAGCATCATTTTGGGGCAGTCTTTGCCTGTAATATCGTGGTGTCTGTACAGGTCGTACACCGTCATTCGGTATTTTCGGAGCAAGAAAGCAGCCAATTCAGCCGAATTTTGATAGGTTTTAGTCCAGTCACCATCGGAATTCACACACATTTCAAATCCGACTAAAAAGGCATTGGGGGTACCTGTTCCCCCGCGGATGCGTTCCCCATCAGGGAGGTACTTATTGGCGCCTACATGATAAGCCATTTCATGATCGGGTATGCATTGATAGATGCTGTGATCATCCACAACGTAATGAGCAGAAGCGTAGCGGTCGGTGGTATTAAAATACCGCACATTTGCTTTTGCATTTGCACCTTTGCCTGTATTGGCAGTCCAATGAGCCACCAGTCCTTTTAACTGACGAATGGCATAGGCCTTGTTGTCACGCAGAAAGGGGCGGTTGTGTTTGTTGGTCAGCAGATCAGTCGTGATGGGTAGCATGGCATGTAAAGAATGGCGACAAAAGTAGTGTTTTGGATCAAAAAAAAGCTTGATGCGTTTGTAAATAGCGTCAAATGCAAATTCAGGTTACTTTTGCATCAAATTTACCATATGCGATTCGATATTTTGAGTGTTGTGCCAGAATTGTTGGAAAGTCCACTGAATCATTCCATTATGAAACGTGCCAAAGACAAGGGATTGTTGGAGGTATATGTGCATAATTTGCGCGAGTATGCAGAAGGAAAACATCGGCAGGTAGACGATTATCCGTTTGGCGGGGGCGCGGGAATGGTGATGAAACCGGAACCTATTGCGGCCTGCATCCGGCATTTGCAATCGGAGCGAAGTTATGACGCGATCATATATACTACCCCCGACGGGCCCCGACTGGATCAGTCCTTGTGCAACCGGATTTCTATGTTCAACCATGTGATGGTGTTGTGCGGGCATTACAAAGGGGTTGACGAACGCATTCGTGAAACCTTCATTACCCATGAAATCAGCATAGGCGATTACGTCCTTTCGGGTGGAGAGCTGGCTGCCGCGATTTTGGTTGATGCCGTTGGCCGTCTTATTCCTGGCGTATTAAACGATGAAACTTCGGCCTTGTTTGACAGTTTTCAAGACGATTTGTTGGCGCCACCGGTGTATACCCGGCCGGCAATATGGGAGGGGAAGGCCGTTCCCGAGGTTCTGTTGTCGGGACATGAGCGGAACATCGACTCCTGGCGGCATGATCAAAGTCTGGCGCGCACGCGCATGCGAAGACCCGATTTGTATGAAAAATATGAGCGAGGAGGATAAAACATTTTTTAGAAAACTATTTTTTATTTAAACAAATAGTTTTACCTTTGCCTCTATGAACCTGTGTCCAAATTGTGCAGCAGAAGCAATTCCCGGCGCAAAATTTTGTCATCGATGTGGAGAACCGATGCGGGAAAAAACGAAACCCTGTCCGGCTTGTCAGGAGCAGAGTCCGTTGGCATCCGTATTTTGTCATCACTGTGGGTTTCATTTTGAAGGGAAGCGCAATCGTCCGCAATCCTATCAGCCTCGTTTTCCGTTAGACTATCATGTTTCGGATCTAACGGAGCAGGTAAAAGCCCTGTTTTTCAAAAGTTTACGTACTCGAATTGAGTCTGAGCATGATATCTCAGCTTATCCAGATTATGTAGAGCGATTTTATCAATCCCGATTTAGAGAGATATATGGCATACGGTCCCAGCAAATTGCGCGTGCAGTGCATTTGCATTGGGAGCGTTTTGGCGAATCGGGTTTGCCCGAAATTGATCAAAAAATAGATCAGGACTTTGAAGGATTGCTTGATTTTTTTGTCATTCAGTATTGTCCGGATTTAAATGGGGTGATATTGCCGGCTGCCATTTTAAAATATGAGCATGCGAAACCGGAAACCACCAACCTGGGGCAAATGGTGTTTGATTTTCTGGATTTGGAACATGAAGAAGAGCCATTTTATACCCAATTTTACAAAATGCCCTCTGTTTTGCTTGCGAATGCCTGCAAGTATTTTTTAAGCGCCGATCGTCGGGAAAAAGTGCTGTTTATTGCCGATTTGAGTTTAAAGTCGACCTGTAAAGAAGGTTTTGCCATGACCGACCGCGCCATTTATTGGCGTGCGCCTTTTGATAAAGCGCGTTGTGTTCCCTACGAATTGATTCGGGATCTTCGCAAAGAGAAAGACTGGATTACCATCAACGGGCATTTTTTTACAAGCAACCCCGGTTTGAACCTCAAATTGTACAAATTGCTTAAAAAATTAAAGCAACGCAAATGGGCAATTGCGGCTGCTCAGTCCTGATTTGCGGATAATTTTGAACTTTTTTTTAAAATCCTGTGTTATTACCTTGCCTATATGCACTAACCCGATGTATATTTGCGACCGCTTTTGAAACATGGAGGTTATAGCTCAGTTGGTTAGAGCGCTAGTTTGTGGCACTAGAGGCCGTGGGTTCGAATCCCATTAATCTCCCTACAAAAAGTTAAGCGTCACTTCCGGAAACAGAAGTGACGCTTTTTTTTACGCTTTGAGTCCGTGAAAAAAAATTATCCAATGGATGTATATTTTACGCCGCCAGATTTTGTGTATAACGATCATTATAAATCATTATAAATCAGCGAAATCCATCCTGATTTATCCACAAAATCCGGCGAATCCTGGTATAATACAATTTATTCGCCAGGCCAGGGCTTTTTTCAGATGGATCATGGCAGGTTACTGTGAAAAAAAGGAACGAAGCAAGGCACATAAATGATCCTATTAATCGAATAGTCCTATTTATGCAGCTTATTAGTCTTGAGGGGTAACCTCGCCAACCAAACTAACTTTTGTTTCATTGGGGTAAGTATTGGCCGTAACATAAATCACCTTGTGCTGTTTTTCCATTTTGCCATTGGTGTTGAAACGCGCGAGAATTTCTCCGGTACCTCCAGGAGCAATGGCGCCTTCAGGCCATTCCGGGATGGTACATCCACAAGAAGATCGCGCCTTTTGAATAACCAAAGGAACATTACCTGTGTTGGTAAATTTGAAAACATGGGTTACGATGTCGCCCTCTTTTACCGTACCAAAATTAAACTCGGATTCATCATACCGAATTCGAGCCAATTGGTTGGTATCCAGGGGCATATCGGCACTGGCAGGGTTGCGAATCACACTCGCATTGGGCCCTTCATCCCGAATTTCCTTAACCCCGTTTCCATCATTTTTGCAAGCCTGAATAAGTACACAGGAAATTGCAATCATCCATAAACCTGATTTCATGTTTTTTTGCTGCAAAGTTAAGAAACTGTTTTAAATCTCATGATTGTCGGAACTGCTCCCGCTATTGAGTGGCAAGTTCCTCCAGTTTTTTACACTTCACGCTGCT
>JAGWYI010000436.1 GCA_018969455.1 Bacteroidota bacterium
TGTATGTTGTTTTAATTCATTTGATTACATATATAAAAATGTAATATTTGATTTTTTAAGAGCTATCTGAATAAAAGGCGGCAGAGCTCGATTTCAGACGCGTTGGGATGGTGGGGACCTCTCCGACGTACAGGCTGTATGTTTATTTAATTCAGTTGATTACGTATGGTGTAATAAGTTATTTGCTTTTTTTAGAGCTACCTGGATAAAAGGCGGCAGAGCTCAATTTCAGGCGCGTTGGGATGGTGGGACCTCTCCGACGTACTGGTTGTATATTAATTTAATTCAGTTGATTACGTATACTATAATCAGTTATTTGTTTTTTTAAGAGCTACCTGGATAAAAGGCGGCAGAGCTCGATTTCAGGCGCGTTGGGATGGTGGGACCTCTCCGACGTCCAGTCTGTATATTAATTTATTTCAGTTAATTACGTATGAATGGAACAGGTATTTGTTGCTTTGAAAAATTACTTGATGAAGGGCGGTGGAACTCGATTTCAGGCGCGTTGGGATGGTGGGGACCTCTCCGACGTACTGGCTGTATATTTATTTAATTCAGTTGATTACGTATAGGAGAAACAGGTATTTATTTTTTCGAAAAATTTCCTGATGAAATGGCGGTAGAACTCAGGCCCAGCCACTGCTGAAGGAAGGGTGGGGACCTCTCCGACGTCCTCGTTGTATGTTGATTTATTTCAACAGATTATAAATATGTATTAATTTAAAGACTCATTGTCCCTTTTACCTTTATGCGCCAACAAATGGGTTTATACCAGGATTCTCCGGATTTTGTGGATAAATCAGGATGGATTTTGCTGATTTATAATGATTTATAAAGATAGTTATGCACAATATCTTGCGGCGTACAGTGTAGTAATTCAAATATTTTGTAAACAACTGTCCCAACACAATAAAAAAAGGCACAGGCACAATCCGTACCCGCGCCTTTTGAATTAAATCTTAAAATACTTTTTCACGGCATTCATCTGGAACTTGTAGCCTAGCCACCTTCTAATGCCCCAAAATTGTTTGGCGTCTTTTCCGGCCAGGTAGCGTAAAGTTGTTTTGCCATCGGTTGCGGCCGTGTAAATAACACCGGCCACCAATTCAGGTGTGCTGAAGTTCTTTGTGTAATTCGGGTTGGTGAAACGCTGCTCAATTTTTTCAAAATATTCAGTGTATTCGGGAAAAGGTGATATGTCAAAAGTATCCATCGAGCGGCCTGCAAAGTCGGTTTTGATCCCGCCTGGCTCAATTACCTTTACCTGAATGCCCAAGGGCTGCAAGTCAAACCAAAGTCCTTCCGACAGGCCCTCCAACGCAAATTTGGAGGAATTGTACACCCCAAACATCGGCAGCGTCATTAAGCCGCCAATGGAGGTGACGTTGATGATCAGACCTGCCTTGTTTGTTTTAAAATGGGGCAAAATGGCTTTGATGCAGTCGATCAACCCAAAAAAGTTGACATCATACTGGCGGCGTATCTGCGTGTCGGTACCTGCCTCAACCGGACCGAAAGCGCCATAACCGGCATTGTTAAGCCAAACATCTACTTTGCCGAAAAGCGCAATGCTGCTTTCAACGGCTCTTTGAATGCTCTCTTTGTCCTGAACATCCAGTTGAACCAGTTTCAACCGGTCATCTGGTTTCAAATCGGTTTCTTTTTCCGGCGCACGCATGGTGGCAACCACGTTCCAGCCTTTCTGGTGAAAAAAAATGGCAGTGGCTTTACCAATACCGCTGCTTGCGCCGGTAATTACAATTGTTTTTGACATGAATGGATATGCTTAAAATGATTGATTTACAATTTAACACTTAATGGTATCCCAACAACAATTGAACAAATGGACTTCCAGCGTTGGATCTAACTCCATTTTTGACGCCAGCAAATATTTCACAATGCCTATGATGTTGGTATAAACTAGTTGATGCAACAAATCCACATTCAAAGGTTTTATTTCACCCGTTTCTATACCTTTTTCTAATACTTGAAACACCCGCACAAATTCACCACGCACCTGCTCCTGACTCAATGGACTGATGTGTGGAGAATTGGTCAATTGCTCCATAAAATAAAATGCATTGGGATTGGACACTCCATACCGAACGGCCCGCACCCAATAAATGGCCATTTCCTCTTTAATAGGCAAATCGGGGGGCACTGACGCAAACACATGCTGACTCATGTCCCTTTTAGCATTTCGGTAGATTTCATTGACCAGGATTTCCTTGCTTTCATAGTAGGTATACACCGAACCAACAGGAACCTGAGCCTCTTTCGCAATCAAGGAAATGGGCGCATCGTACAAACCCCGCTCAACAATGAGTTTCAATGCAGCTTGTTCGATAATTTCTTTTTTTACCATGGCGAGTGAATGTTCATTCAAATTTTGCCTTAAAACCTGAACGCTAAACTTTAAAAAAGGTTCAAGGATGTTGAATTTGTTTTGTTGGGAAATGTTTTTCTGCCGCCGCGTGATTTAAATTAGTTTCAACCCCCTTTTTTATTAGCGAAAACAACCAGGCCCAAACAAGATATTCGCATTAAATTTTAAAATAAACAACACGTCATGTTTGATGTCATCATTATTGGCGGCGGAACCATTGGAACTGCAACCGCCTGGTATCTTTCCCAGCAAAATTTAGGTAAAATTGCCCTCCTCGACAAGGGCAACATCGGCGAAGGGGCCACTTCCTGGGCAGCGTCTCTGCTAACCCAAGTGCGCGCCAAAACTGAAGCCATCCCGCTCGTACAGGAAACCTACCGCGCCATCGAAGCCCTCGAAGCCGAACTAGGCATATCTCTGGGCGCCCGCCGCGTAGGCAGTCTGCAAATCGCTGCATCCGACAAAACCGCACAATCGGTTGAGAACCTGGTAAGCATCGCCGACCAATACGGCATCCCTAACCACTGGATGGATGCACGGGAGGTGCAAAAAA
Source organism: Bacteroidota bacterium (assembly GCA_018969455.1). Classification (GTDB taxonomy): domain Bacteria; phylum Bacteroidota; class Bacteroidia; order Chitinophagales; family Saprospiraceae; genus M3007. The sequence continues at coordinate 2,940 of JAGWYI010000436.1, forward strand.
TGCTACCCTGGATCAATGCCGAACTTATTCAAAAGGCCAGTTTTATGCCGCGGGACCTGTTTTTAGAAGCCTATGTTTTAGCCAATGCCTTTGCCAACGCTGCCAAAAAAGCAGGTGTACAATTATTAACTGACACCTTTGTGACCGAAATCGTGGTAGAAAACGACAAAATACAAGGCGTACGCACCAAAGACAATTTTTACCCTTGCTCGGTGGTGGTGGATGCTGCCGGAGGCTGGTCGAACCTGCTTTCCAATCCGCTAAAGTTGCCTTTGCCTATGGCGCCCGTGCGTAGCATATACTGGATCACCCAGGCTGACCCCGTACAATTTCCCGAAAACCAGCCCATGACGGTGCTGCCCGACGCCCGCGCATATACGCGCCCAGAAACCGGGGGCTTGCTTTTCGGTATCCGCGACAAGGCATCTCCTTATGTGAATCCAAAGGATCTTCCTGAGCAATATACTGGAAAACAATTCATTACGGAAGAAGAGCGTTGGGAAATCCTGCTTGAGGAAGGCAAAGACTTTCAGGACTTTTTTCCCAAACTGGAATCGGTTTCCATCGCACATTGCATCACAGGCGTAAGTACCTACACCCCCGACAGCCGTTTTGTGCTCGGGCCAACCCGGATTTACGGTTTCTATGCTGCCACGGGTTGCGCGGGCGCGGGCGTGGCGATGTCGGGCGGATTCGGACGCGCCACCGCCGAGTTAATCGCTGGGAAAACACCCTTTACAGATCTCAGTCCATTTCAACCGGAGCGCATGGGCACTTTCGATCCGTTTTCCTTAGAGTTTATGGAAAAATGCTCGGCCGCTCGCTCGAACAAGCGAGATGGGGGTTAGTTTACTCAACTAAAACACCATCTGAGCGCCAAAACTGGCATATGCACACATTGGAGATCGTTCCTGGGGTGGACCCAATCTTACCCCATGTGTCCACAAGCCAAAGCACTGATAGTAAAATTAGATGCAGAAAAGGATGGTGTACTTTGGATCAAACAATATCCTATGGATTATGCTGAGCATATGTATGAAATTGATTTGTTTTTTGAAGAAAATGGGGCGTTTTTGTTGGATACATCCTATAATGGTTGGGATTATAGTACAGAAGATGGGTTAGCCAAAGTGCGA
>JAGWYI010000437.1 GCA_018969455.1 Bacteroidota bacterium
ATATCTATGCTCACTGCCGGCGGCAGCGGCAACCCTTACGTTTATCGAATAAGGTACACTCCCAACCAAAATTTTGTCGGGTTAGACACTTTTACCCTCGAGTTGAATCATGTGGGCGGATTGCCTTATCTGGTTTACCGGGCCTATAAAGTACAGGTTTCTCCTTCCAAAATCACAACCCAACCCGATTACTTCACGACACCGGCAGGGGTTCCGGTAACCATGGATGTGCTGAGTAATGATGCATCTACCAATGGACCGCTTAAAATTGGATCGATCCCGGTCGTTAATGGCGGCACAGCAATCATCACCAACAATCAAAAAATACAATTCACGCCCAAACCCGGGTATACGGGATTGGGACATGTACATTATACGGTATGTGACGCACTTAATTACTGCGTTTCCCAACAAGCTACCATTGGAATTTATCCAGCGACCAAGCCTGCTGGCGACACCATCAGTGTGGCCACCAAAAAAGGAAAATCACTCAGCATTCCGCTCCCCCTTAGCGGATTTTCCATTTCTCAACCCCCAGCCAATGGAACCCTTCAACTTACTGGAGGTCAACAATTTACGTACAAACCTTACGGTAATTTTGTTGGAAATGACCGTTTTATATTAAAAAATAATTTTTACGGTTCGGTTTTCTATAAAACGGTGTTCCTGCAGGTACTCGATGCGCCTGCGGAAAATAACATGGCCATCGAAGATGTGGTTTTTACTCCGCCCGGCAAATCCATTACCTTTAATGTAAAAGCCAACGACATTGGCAATTCACAGGTTAAAAACTGGGTGACTCCACCGGCTCTACCGGGAACCATCAGCGGAACCAACAGCAACGGCCTGGTGACCTTTACACCCAAACCCGGATTTACCGGCGTTGCAACCTTCTATTACAGCATTGGAAATTTATTTTGCTCCGACCTCGAATTTTGCCCCGTAAATGTGGTGGTAAGCAACCTGGCGCCGCAATTTTCCGAATATAATTTTGTAACACCTGTTGGAACTCCATTTGTAATCAATTACAAAATACCCTTTACCAACTTTACCTTTACCCTGGTGGAAGCACCAAAAAACGGATCTTGTACCGTGTATCCCGGCTTCAGTACCCAGGTGCTCAATGGCCAATCGGTAAGCGGCTACAACCTGGTGGTTTACAAACCCAAAAATAATTACACCGGCCCGGATGATTTTAAGCTGCGCTATTGTGCACCCAATGGTCAATGCCAGCTTGAATCGGTAAAAATGGATGTCCGAAACATCGATGGATCGGCGCCTCCCTATTGTATTTCCGATTGCGTATGGCCAGGCGATCTCAATATTGATGGCATCGTCAACAGCAAAGACTTGCTCGCCCTGGGTCGCGCGCTTGGAACACCAGGGAAAATACGCCCCAACGCATCTATGGAATGGTACGGCCAATTCAGCAGCAATTGGAACAATCCCATTGCAGGCGCTAAAAACGACCTGAAATTCCTCGATTCCGATGGAAATGGATTGATTACCGCCAACGATACCGCCGCTGTACAAGGTTTTTACAACCAAACCAATCAGTTTACAACCGACTATCCCATCATCGGGAAGGGAATTCCTTTTGATTTGCAATTGCTCAACACCAAAAAGCCCAAAGTAGGGGATAAAGTGTCCATTCTCATTTCCGTGGGAGTACCCGGATACCCTGCACTGGATTTGTATGGTTTTAATTTCGAATTGCAGATCAGCGATAACATCGTAGATTCGGCTTATACCATGTCGTATTTTCCGAATAGCTGGTTGAATTACAACAGTCCTTACCTGACGAAAGTACAAAAAAGCGGACGGGGCCGCATTGAATCGGCATTTACCCGCACCATGGGTCAGCCAATTTCAGGAAGCGGGATTGTGGCTCAGGCCGATTTTATCATCATTGATATTGTGCACGGCGGCAAGCCGGAAGGCAATGACAAACTCCTTGTACGGCTCCAGGCGCCCCAAACCATGGAGGCTGGGGGTATTCTGCAAAATGCCGAACCGATAGCGCTCGAAATTCCGCTCGACCTGCCCGATGACCGTGCAGAAACAAGTTTAAGTACAGAAAAACAAGGATTTACAGTAGTTCCCAATCCGGCCCACGAGGTAATTCATTTGCGTGCGACGGGAAGCGGGATGGAAGAAATATGGGTTCGGGATGCACAAGGGAAAATGCTTGCCCATTCGGATGCAGGAGGATCGGAATCCTGGAGTCTTTCATGCAACAATTGGCCGGCAGGTTGGTATGCCATACAGGTAACAACTCAAGCAGGCTTCTTTGTGCAAAAATTGCTTGTACAACATTAAGGTTACTTTTAATTGCGTATCATTCAAAGGCAGTACGCATACCCGCTTTCTTGAAGTAGAAGCGGGTGTTTTTTTTATATAAAAGCCACAGGAATGCCGGAAGGCTTGCATGTGCCATGATTGTTCCCTTATCTTTGCAGCCGTTTATTTTGCCAGTTTTTCACCCTGATTTTACAGGAATCTAACTTCATAACAGTATATGAAAGTAGCAGTGGTAGGGGCAACAGGCCTGGTAGGGTCTAAAATGCTCCAGATCTTGGAGGAGCGCGATTTCCCAATAACCAAATTATTCCCGGTGGCTTCCGAGCGCTCAGTTGGGAAAACCATTAAATTTAAAGGCAAACGTTATAAAATCATCAGCATGGACGCTGCTATCGGGAAGAAACCCGATATCGCGTTGTTTTCAGCGGGTGGAAGCGTGTCGCAAATCTGGGCGCCCAAATTTGCAGCAGTAAAAACGGTGGTTATCGACAACAGCAGCGCCTGGCGCATGGATCCATCCAAAAAACTGGTGGTTCCGGAGGTCAATGCCACCGTCATTACCAAAAACGACAAAATTATTGCCAATCCAAATTGTTCAACCATTCAAATGGTGGTGGCACTCAAACCCTTACACGACCGTTATCGCATCAAACGCATCGTGGTAAGCACCTACCAGTCTGTTACCGGAACCGGTGTAAAAGCCGTCGAACAATTGATGAACGAACGGAAAGGAAAATCGGTTGAAAGAGCATATCCCTATCAAATTGATCTTAACCTGATTCCTCAAATTGATGTATTTACCGAAAACGGATACACCAAAGAGGAAATGAAAATGGTCAATGAAACCATGAAAATTATGGGCGACGATCGCATCCGGGTAACCGCTACCACGGTGCGTGTACCCGTAATTGGCGGCCATTCAGAATCGGTAAATGTAGAATTTGAGTCGGAATTTGATTTGGAAGAAGTACGCCAACTCCTCGCCCAGGCGCCAGGCGTGATCGTACAGGACGACCCTTCGGTTCTTTTGTACCCTATGCCTCTGGTAGCCCATGACCGCGATGAGGTGTTCGTTGGGCGATTGCGCCGTGATGAAACTCAGGAGAAAACCCTTAATATGTGGATTGTATCCGACAATTTGCGCAAGGGGGCAGCCACCAATGCAGTACAAATTGCAGAATATCTGCTTCAATCAGGAATTTTAAAACGTAAAATCCAAAAAGCCGCTGCCAGCATCTAACTTTGCAGCAGCAATACCATCACAAGCGTTTATTGATCGCACCAGCATAACGACTTTTGAAAAGCAGTCTCACATGAAGAACAAGTTAGTAATTTGGGGAACCAACGCACAGGATGAAAAGGTACTGATTGCCCTGGAGCTCCAGGCAGACACCAACAAGGTGCTGCTGTACACCTTTCCGGAAGCAATCGCATCCGAAGAATTTGCCAACAAGATGATGTCCGATTGGCGCAACGGATCCGAAGTTGCGTTTCCAGAAGGATACGGAACGCTTGAACGCGAATTATCTGTAACTGAAAGTTTGTTGCCCGAAGACCTTAAGGTTGAACGTGGCGACATCATCCAGCGCGCCCAAACGGAATGGCATTTTGCCGTGCTTTCCTCCAAACTTCATGCTGCCTATCAACAAGAACTGGCCGAGTTTAAGGAAAAAATACAGGCACTCAGCAACTATGACGCCAAAATGTGGGATAGCCTGAAAGCCTTCTGGGATAAAGTACAAGGCCAATCCCGCGAAAGAAACCTG
>JAGWYI010000438.1 GCA_018969455.1 Bacteroidota bacterium
TTATCCAAATCCATGGCCAGCAATCCAGGAAAACGATCATACAAAAACGTGAGAATTTGTTTTTTCAAGGCCTGGGTGCTTTCATCAGCAAAAGTAGTTTGCATGGCCAATTCAGCCGCTTTTCCTGCTTCACCTGTTTTCGACACTGAGACACCCAAAAAAATCAAATGTTTTTACGCAAATAATTGAAATTTAATTAGTTGTAACTTTTGATAAAAAAAAGTGTCGAAAACAGGAAAAAGGGTTCCACGGAGTAGCTCAGAGGTACGGAGTTACGCGGAGGTTTTCTCTGTGCAACTCCGTCCCTCCGTGTAACTCCGTGGCCCCTTTTACGCTACGGCTGGATTTGCTCCAAAATTGCATCCGCCCATTGCCCCGTAAATTGATCCAATTGCTGAATTTTATCCAAATCCATGGCCAGCAATCCAGGAAAACGATCATACAAAAACGTGAGAATTTGTTTTTTCAAGGCCTGGGTGCTTTCATCAGCAAAAGTAGTTTGCATGGCCAATTCAGCCGCTTTTCCTGCTTCAAATTGACTGGCGAGGGTAAGCAGCTCGCCTGCGCGGGCACGCACGAGGCTGTTCCAGTCTTTTATTTGCGCGTCACTCAGGTCATGAAAACCGGGCGCCTGTTCAAAAGCAAAATTACGCACCAATTGCGTCAGTTCTCCGATCCTGCCTTGTTGAGCCACATGGCGCCTTGCCGCCTCCATTTCTTCATCCAAAGAGCCATAAGTGCCGCGTTCACCCGAGCGTTTATCGATCCAGTGACCGCTTTCTTCATGTCGCTCGCCCTGCACCCAGGATTTGCGTTCCTTGCGCCGCTGGTATAGGGCCACGCTCAGGGTGATAAGGATGATAAGAGCAAATACGAGATTTAACATTTGTATTTAATTGTAAATCAATAAAAACCAGACAAGTGCCGTTACAAGTACATTGCTGATGAGGTTTACTCCATCGTTGTTTACCCAGCGGATGCCTGAGTACAAAACGCTATCAGGCATGGCCTGATCGGAAATTGTATCCTCACCTGAGCGCAGGTACCGCGCCTGAGCGCATGCGCCCAGTAGGCTGTCGAGCAGCATACCGAAAAAGCCTGCAAATGTAACCCAAATTCCGTTTTCGAGGCGCAATCCGCAGGCACAGGCAACTGCACTGAGTGATGTTGCACCCAGGAAAGCGCCCAAAGTGCCCGGTCCGCTTACCCCGCCAGAAACACCCACTGGCACTTTTTTCCAGCGCAGGACATCAAAAGTAGGTCGGCGGAAATAAATACCGATTTCAGAGGCCCAGGTATCGGCAGTACTTACGGCCAGGCTGGCCGCCATCATTGTGGTCATATTTTGGGAATCAGCTGCTTGTGCCCAGGTGGATAAAAATGCATATACCCCGCCATTGCAGATCACTTGCAGTACATCGCGGGCTTTACCGTGTTTGGCGTCTGTTCCCTCTGCCATCGGTTTCAGGATTTTTCCTAAAATTGTACTGCTGATGAAAAAGAAAAACAAAGGAATGAGCCAGATCCAGCCAGCCCAGAGTGGAATCCACAGGCCCATTCCGGCCGCGAGTAAGGCAGCGGAAATGGTCAGCGCGCGACGGCGCACCGTGTACCACACAAACAATGCGGCGAAAGGCATCCAACAAGCGATTTGGAGGGTGGTAATCATGGTTGGTAATTTTGTGCGGGTCAAAGACAACAAAACATACCAGGATTCACCGGATTTTGTGGATAAATCAGGATGGATTTCGCTGATTTATAATGATTTATAAAGATCGTTATGCACAAAATCTGGCGGCGTAAGGTATGATTAAAAATTGCCTGCAAAATTTGAATTTTGAAATCATAAAATTGCTGTAAAAATGTGTTATTTTGGCGTTTAACAGCCAATAATTTACCATGGAGAAAAGCTACATCAATCCCACACAGGAATCCGGACGGGCCTTCATCCAACGCAGGATAACAGGAACGGTGGTGATGCTCAATTTGCTTCGATTCAAGGCAATTGCAGATTATTCCGAAACCCCGGAACTGGCGCCTGCCGAACCGATCAGCGGCGAAGCGGCTTTTCAACTTTACATGGAGCATACCTTGCCCTTTTTAGAGCAGTCTGGAGGATCCATCCTTTTTTTGGGTAAGGGCGGGCCTTTTTTGATCGGCCCGATGGAAGAAACCTGGGACTTCGTTATGCTGATTCAGCAAAACAGCGTAGAAGATTTTTTGGCATTTGCTTCCAATGAGGCCTATTTGAAAGGCATGGGTCACCGGACTGCCGCCCTGGCCGATTCGCGTTTGTTGCCGGTGGAGGCTAATCTTCTTTCACATGTATAGAATCCAGAAAGCGTACAATTTCCGTATTTATATTTTTGAAAATATCATCATTGGTTTCAATATCATATTCTTTTAGTTCGATGTGATTGCTTCCGTGCCTTAAAAACCCGTTGTTGGGTAAAGCATCCTTCCGGGCCAGTATTTTAATGTGTTTGGCATAGGCGTATGCCATTCCGAGCTCAATTAAAGCGTTGGAGGAGGCTTTTTCCAAAAAAACAAGTAAAAACAAGGATGCACCCCGAATATCATTCAGCACTTTGTTGTATTCCAGCCTGGTTTGTCTTTGCAAATCCCGAAAAGCAAAAAATCGCACTTCAATTTTATCCTGGTAACGTGCTTCAATGTCCCTTATAATTTTTTCAAGTTTCAGATTTACATTTTTGTAAGTATCATCCTGAACAGAATAAGTGGGCGCCGAAACAAAAATGACGGGTTTATCGGGCTCCACAAAACGGGTATTGGGGTGTGGCGACTCTCCTTTGCGCACATCCCCGAGGTTTGATTTTAAAAACACGGCTGGCGGAATGCGCAAATAATTCAAGCTGCGCACTTTAAGTAAATTCCGAATATGGGTGTGCGTATGGTGAAATATGTCTGGTTCCGTGTGGTAATTGAAAATCGCAGCTTGCAAGTGAGCGGCCGGATCCTGTTTCTCCAGCAACACGGTGCCGGCAAACAAGTAATCGCGCCCATTGGATAAAAAGCCGCCTAAAAGTACTTCTGAAGGCAAATAATCGGGATTTATGTAGGCCTTCATGTGCAAATGTTTCCCGCGCACCTCATTTTCTGCATCGATGACCAACATTTCGTTTTTAATGATTCGAAAACTGCCCTGGTAATTCGGGCTGATGCCATCCTCAATATTTCGTACCGCCACCAGGCCGTTAGAATCAATTTTCAATACGGCCCGGCCGAATGCGGCATCCTGTTCATGCCTGGGGATTGGATAGAAAAAATAGAGGTACCATTGGGTATTGCACAACTTTTGCCGGACAGAATCTTGAACTACATTCTTTGAATCATGCCTGGTCGTGATAAACTCCTGGACAATTGTTTCAAAACGAGTCACTTTTTCCTCTAGATCAGAATCGCTGCCTGCCTCTATTCGATCCAACAGTACAGAAATGGATGGATTGCTAAACCCGCGATACTTTCTGGGTCTGCGCCATTTGTCAAATTCCGGGAAACCGCCATGCTGGTGTACCAAGCTCCGTGCTTGCTCCAGCCTTTTCTTTAAAGTATCTTTTTCAAATTGACTTAACATTGGCTTCAAAATAAATTTAATTCTACCGGAGTAAATTTAGTTGAATTTAGTTGTGCAAATATAAACATGTGTAGCAACAAGAATATAATTTAGTTTCAATAAGATAAATTATTCATTTCCTGCCAGGAAAACCGGATTCTACTTTCTCTCAAGGCAACAATTAATTTACACTAAATTTTAAAATGCCAAATTTGAATGACATTAAATTTAAAGACATTTAAAAGCACAAGAAATAAACAGAATTAAATTTTGCATTTTTAATTTTAAAAAAACATAACAACGTTAATTTAGTGTGATATCAATATTAATTTCCATAAATGAGCTTGTACATACAATTCATTTCCTGCAAATTTGTTGCATTCAACCAACTAAACATTACCTGACATGAAAAAAAGCAGCATTATTCCCGGCGCCGGATTCTGGATTACGCTTCTCGTAATCACGTCT
>JAGWYI010000439.1 GCA_018969455.1 Bacteroidota bacterium
CAGCATGGCGTTAAAAGATTTGCCTTTCAGCATTTCGGAGGTTTTAAAACAGTTTCTTAGAAAATTGAATATCAAACTTCGAATATCGTACACCGAAATGCTTGTTGAACCCGATGAACTTTTAAAACCGTTGCTACACATTTTATGAATCCATACGCACTTGCCCTGCTCCTCGGCGTTTGCATCCTGGCAGGCTGCCAACAAAAGCCGGCAACACTTCCGTGCACCCAAAAAACACCCGCCGAAAATTTCCTGAGCGCCCTCTCCTGCCCTTCCGATTTTGCCTTTCTGCAAGGCGCGCCCTTGTCGCAACATTTTTCCCAGGTGGATGCCATCAAATTGGTGTACGATTTGAATACCAACAACTTATACTTCATTCATACTGAAAAATACCCGTTTCATTACGCTTTTTGTTCGGAAGTATTGCATTATTCTAATGGTTTGGGTCAATTTAATACGGTGGAGTATGGCCATAAAGGTATGCGCCGATTTTTACTGGCCAACCTGAACCATTACCGGGCTTCTCAAATATATACGCTGGAGTTTTTTGCCGACGATCTGATTACGCCCGAGCAAATTGCCTTGCTGTACCAGAAAACAGGGGAGCGGGTGTATTTTAAAGACAAATTGTACCTCGTGAAGCACGCCGACGACGATCCCGTGCCGCCCGGCCTTGATCCGGCATGCATTGTTTCCGTAGATCGGCTTTTTGCAAATCAGCAATACCAACCGATGGTTACCGGTCGCACGTATGGGTATTTGCAAAAGGCCAATAAATTTCAGTTTGAAAATCAAAGCTTTAGCGCACACGATATCCTGCTGACAGATTTTTTGCCCAATGATTTGCCATTTTGCCAGGGCATCATCACCGCCGCCTTTCAGACGCCATTGGCCCACATCAACATCTTGTCGTATAACCGAAAAACACCCAATTGTGCGTACAAAAAGGCCTGGAACGATCCTGAAATTCAAAAACTGGTGGGCAAATTGGTGTGTTATGAGGTTTTGCCCGATACGTTTTACATCCGGGAAGCCCGGCAATCCGATGCTGATTTTCACTGGGCGCTTAAAGCAAAAGAGCCGGGCCGAACCCTGGCATGCGATTTAACCCAAAAAGAATTGCTCGACATCGGGCAAATAGATCGAGAAAGCATCCCGTATGTGGGCGCCAAGGCTGCCAATTTTGCTGAAATCGATAAAATTCGATTGCCCGACAACCGCAAAATTCCCCTTCCCGAGGGCGCATTTGCCATTCCATTTTATTTTTACCACCAACACCTGGTGCAAAATGGCCTGCAAGCACAAATTGACGCCATTTTGAACAGCGACAGCATTTGCTACAACCGCAGCCTGCTCGAAATGGCCCTGAATGACCTGCGCAAAAAAATCAACGCCGCCCCACTCGATCCCCGATTGCTCAAAAAAGTGACCGACAAACTCAAATCAACCAAAGGATACAGCGATTTCCGCTTCCGATCTTCCACCAACGCCGAAGACATTCAAGGCTTTACAGGAGCCGGCCTGTACGACTCGAAAACCGGGAGCCTGACCCGCGCCGACAAATCCATTGACGAGGCCATTAAAAAAGTATGGGCCAGCTTGTGGTCGCTCCGGGCCTTTGAAGAACGCATGAACGCACACATCGATCAATCCAGTCTGGCAATGGGCGTATTGGTACACCGCGCATTCGGCGCCGAGGAAGCCAATGGCGTGGCCATCACCCGCGACTTGTATCGCGCTGATTATCCGGCATTTACGGTAAATACCCAAATCGGCGAATCCAGCGTGGTGCTGCCCGAAAACCAGGCCACTCCGGAACAATTGCTGATCAAATACAGCCGCAAATACCCCGAAAACGACAAGTTTATTTTTGAATACATATCACACTCATCGTTAAATGATTATAAACCAATCATGCAGGATGCCGAATTACGCACGCTGACGAATTACCTCTATGCGATCAAGGAGCGTTTTTACTACGCCCGAGGAGGCGTGGTGCTCGGACCCGATTTTTACAATTTTGCCATGGATATTGAATTCAAACTCGACAAAAGCACTCGAAAAATATACATCAAACAGGCAAGACCATATTGAAAAATTTGTTTTCTTTTGCAGCGCCTAAACTCAATAAACAAACCCATGGTTAAGAACATCTTTGATCCAGCCGTAAGCGCCGAAATTATCGGACGCATCCAGAAACTGACCCCGGAAACACAACCTGTGTGGGGAAAAATGAATGTTGCCCAAATGCTTGCGCATTGCTGTGTGACCTATGAAATGATTTATGAAAACAAACACCCAAAACCGGGCGTTTTTTTGAAACTTATTCTCAAATTGCTGGTTAAAAACAATGTAGTTGGCGTGAAACCCTACAAAGAGTCGCTGAAAACCGCACCCGCATTTTTGATTACCGATGAACGCGTGTTCGAAACCGAAAAAGCGCGCCTGATCGAGTTCATCGAAAAAACACAACAATTGGGAGCCGATTATTTCAATGGAAAAGAATCCCATTCTTTTGGCAAATTGACAACCCAGGAGTGGAATAATATGTTTTACAAACACCTCGACCACCATTTGAATCAATTCGGGGTGTAATAGCGCTCCAACCCATTTTCGATTTGTATGCTGCAACATAAAGTTCGGGTTACCAAACAATTTACGTTCGACATGGCGCACGCCCTGTACGGATACGACGGTCCATGCAAAAACATCCACGGACATACCTATCACCTCGAAATTACCCTGCTCGGGCAACCCATCAGCGACCCTTTAGACGTAAAAAAAGGAATGGTGATCGACTTCTCCCAGTTGAAGCAAATCGTTCAGGAACAGGTTATCTCCAAATATGACCATGCGCTGGTGCTCAACCAGGACGCACCCTATGTGAGCAATGAGCTGCTGACCACCGAATTCGAGAAAGTGTATGCGGTGCCATTTCAACCCACCTGCGAATTGCTTTTGCTGCATTTTCTTGAAAATATTCAACCCCAACTGCCCAAAAACCTGGAATTGATCAGTGCCGTGCTGCGCGAAACCCCCAGTTCCTATGCCGAGTGGCGGCGGGAAGACAACCCATAAAATCCAGGCCAAGTTAATATTTATGCCTATTTTGGCGTTTAAATCTGTTATACTTCGCGCTGCTTGCTTTTGTGCATGGCCTTTGGCCTAAATCATTGTAAATCAGCGCTCAGTATGACAATGAATGCTGCCTTTCAGGCGAGGTTCAGTATAGCACCCGTGTGCCAATTCGGGTGCTAACTGTTTTCGAATACACTCTCTTTCCCTATGCGTAGACCTTTGTTTTACATTATTTTAGTTGTTTTTTGGGGTTTTATCCAGGGCGCTTCCGCGCAAAATATACCCCGGGTTTCGGTCGGCCGAATCGATAGAATTTCAGCCTTCGAATCGAAATATGTGGCTGCCCGCAACATCGATGTTTGGCTGCCAGCCAATTACGATCCTAAAAAAAAGTACCGGGTTATTTACATGCACGATGGACAAAACCTGTTCGACAGTAACCTGGCGTTTGGGAAACATGAATGGCGCGTAGACGAAACCATGGATTCGTTGCTTCAAACCCAAAAAATAGAGCCCAGCCTGGTAGTCGGCATCTGGAATTCGGGCGCTACCCGACATGCAGAATTTTTCCCCGAGGCTTTTTTACCCGATGTCCAGGAGCCCTTTCGAAGTGATTTTGTTCAAAATACCCTCCAGGGAAAGCCCCTGTCTGATGCTTACCTGAAATTTATTGTAGAAGAACTGAAACCCTTCATCGACCGCAGTTATTCCACCATTCCTGGAAAAGAAGGCACTTTTATCCTGGGCTCCAGCATGGGCGGCCTCCTTTCGGTGTACGCCTGGTGCCAATACCCCGAAGTTTTTTCCGGTGCAGGCGGACTTTCGGTGGCCTGGGTTGGAAAAGCGGAAAAAAACTACGAGTTGCCCCTTGCCGCATTTCAATATTTAAGCAAAAATATTCCGGGCCCGCTCGGACGCAAAATTTACATGGACCACGGGG
>JAGWYI010000440.1 GCA_018969455.1 Bacteroidota bacterium
ACGGCCCCAAGGCCGTAGCGTTCATAGAATTCGCTAAATTTGCGTAAGTGCGGGGAAAGCATGGATGATTATGTCTTGAGAAACACAAAAATCCGGCTTTTCCTGCCTATTTTTCAAAATGTCCAGTAGTGTGATCCTATTGGGATAAATTAACCTCATGTGACTAAGGTTGAGAATTGTGCTTACGGCACCACCACTTTCTGCGTCTGCATGCCGCCGTCTTCGGTCCGCAGCATGATGCAATAAAGTCCGCTCGGAAGGTTTTGGGCATCCCATTCCACAATGTGTTCGCCGGCAAGGGTTTGCTGGGCTTGCAGGAGGGTTTGCACCAATTGGCCGTTTAGGTTCCACACCTGCAGGCTGACAGCGCCCATATCACCCAGGGTAAAGCCGATTTTGGCGCTGCCTTTTACGGGGTTGGGCGCCACGGGATACAAACGGGTTTGACTAAAATGGAAAGCCTGCGTAGTGCCGGTGGCGACATCTTCAAGATTAAGGTTTTCATCGCCGGTTTGGTAAGGCAACCAATACAAGGGCAAATAGTACATTTCGTCGTTGGTGCTTTCGCCCCAGGTGACGAATTTAGGCGGATTGTTGGGGTTGAGCGGGTTGTTGCTGGTATTGTCGTAAGTAGCGTAAGCGTGTATTACCGTGTTTTTGGGCAGTTTTTGCAATTTTTTAAAATTGTAAGCGCCCTGCCAGTTGAAATCCCAATCCTCGATGTGAATGAGCGGAATGGTGTCATTGGCCGGTGTGACGGCAAAAACGCGCCAGTTACGGCCCAATTTGTGACAATGCGGGGCTATGCCGAGCAAACTCACATCAAAGGGCAGTTTAAACGTACCGTGGAACTCTTTGATGCTGTTGGCCGGCATGGTGAAAGGGCCGTTTACCAGGTTGGTGGGCAACATGATGTACGAGTTCACGTAGCGTGTTGCCGGTGCATCGGCGAAAAACAGGTTAAAAGAAGAAGAGTCCGGCTCGTCGCTCGATGTGGGCGCATAGTGGATTTGCACCACCAGGTCGCTGTGCGCGGGCAGGCGCTGTGCCATGCCGTTGGTGAACACATTTGGCCGGGCCCCGGGCACATAGCCGGGCAATTGCGCGGTGAATTTGGTTTGTCCGATGCCGCCGCCCTGGCTGGGGATGTACCCATATTCCGGCGTTTGTGCATCTAATGCGGCGGCAGTTCCGGTCGTATCCGCCCAGATGAGGGCATGGTGCACCACCCGTTTGTTTCCGGGGCGCATTTCGAGGGCGACCAGGTCTTTTGCCTGGGTAAGTCCGGTTGGAAGCACGAAATAGCGGTATTCATCGTAGTTGGTACCCGGATGGATGTGGGTTTTGGCAAAATTCAACACCAAATCGGGGGTCCCGATCTGACTTCCGCTGGGGAAGACCGGTGTTGGTGGGGCAAGGTTGGGATCGCCTTCCGGCGCGCCGCCTTCCACCCAGGCTTTGATGGTGGCAATTTCGTTGTCACTCAGGTAATTTTCGCGCAGGTATTTTGCGCCAAATTTGGAATCGGGTTTCCAGGGCGGCATGTAGCGAATTTCGGTGACATACTGCATCATGTTGGCCCAGTTTTGCGCTTCGCTGTAATTGGTGAGCGGGAAAGGGCCAATTTCACCGGGCCGGTGGCAGGAAGTGCAGTGCTGAAAAACGATGGGGGCCACATGTTCACTCCAGGTAACAGCCTGCGCGCGCAAGCCGAGGGGCGCCAAAACAGCAGCCCAGACAATGACGAAAAATAGATTTTTTTTCATATTTTTTAATTTAAAAAACAACCAATTGCGCGGGTTTTGGGGATTTGGATGGGTTTGTTGTGTCGGATGCAGTACAGGGCAGCCTCCAGTTCGTGCGAGGTAACCACGCTGCGGCGCTGCCCCACCCGCTCGAACATATTGTCGATACGGCCTTGATATGCCATGGTTTGCCGGGTTTCATTGAAAACGACCACTTCGGGGGTAACGCTTACGTTGAAAGCCTTTGCGCGCGCGTAGGCCTGCGTACGGGTACAGGCGAAAGGAATTTCGTATTTTTGGATAAACGCGGTGACGCCGCTGTCAGTGGAGCCTGGATTCGGGAAAAAACCGGCAAAACCGATGCTGTCGCGGGCGTATTCCTGGTAAATGTCGCGTATTTTATCGGTATAGGCCTGGGTAATCTTGCAGTCTTCCAGCAGAAAGAAATACACGGTGAAAGAGTCGCGGGGCGCGCTTGATTCGGCCCGGGCGGGCGCTGCAAAGCATGGAAGGACAAAAATTAACAGATAAAACAAAATGCGCATAGGACTTGATCTTTTCAGATGGTAAGACAGGCGCTGGCGTGAAAGGTTTAATGTGCCATTTCTACATCTACCCCAAAATATTTAACCCAGCGCGAAAAACCGCGACCGCGCGAGGCTATTGCCTCGTGCGGAACCATCCATCGGGCTATTGCCCGATACAACCATTCGCATTTTTATGATAAAAGGCATTCTTTTACAGTTCAAACTGCCTTCAATAAATAGCTATCGAGATAATTGATGACCGCGCGCGTTGGGGCGTTTTTTTCCCAACCTGTTTCTTCATGGCTAATTTTTATGATTTCCTGGACCGAAACTCCTTTGAATCGGGCAAAAACCATCTTCAAGGTCTCCAATTCCACCGGACTCAGCATGGCATGATCGATTTCCTTATCGCCCGCATGAAAACGGGTTCCAATTGCCCCATTTGGGTATTCGCAATGTTCAAAGTCAACAAATCGGTTGTTTTCAAGGTATTGAAACAGTCCGTCAAAATTATCGGGCACCGGGCCCATGCTGATGGCGCGGTATTTTGCGCCGCTAATGGAGCGGCCATATTGTTTAAAATGGGCAAAATCACTGTAAAAGAGCAGCTTGTTTAGCTGGGTTTTTAACGGCGTCATATTCCGTGCAAAAAACTGCACCATCAAACCAAATTTTTCCAGATTGGGGTATCGAAATCCGCGCTCAAGGCCAGGGAGGGCGTTTCCCATCAGAAATTCAAGTATCCAGGCTTTTGCAATCCTTTGGTTTTGTAATGCGATAAGCGCTTCCGACTTTTTAATCAACGTGTTTTTTTCGCTTTCTTCGATCGCGCTGTATTGCACCAATTGGGAAAAATCCTTGGGATCGCGGGCCAAATAGATCAAATTTGCATTTGACTCGCTTGGTAATTCGCCATTTTCATACTGCTTGTACTGATTTATGCCCAAACGCAACACCTCCGACATTTTTGCAGCAGAAAGTCCATATTGTTCGCGAATTGCTTTGATTTCCTCCGGAAAAGGCAAATTATGTTTAACACGATACTGGTCTTCGGCCTGCCGAATTGTTTCATCTATATTGTACTCAAACACCTCACCCGTGTCCTCACACAGCCACAACCGATGCATTATCTGGAATTGCTCCTTGCGAATGGCGAGTGTGTCGGGGCGCACAACCAACTTCATTTCTTTGCCAGTGAAAGGGCTTTGCATAGGTTTTTGTTTAGATTTTGATTTTACTTGAACGGGTAATACATGGGAAAATTCGAAAAGTGAAACGAAATGCAAATCGTAGGATTGTTGGGTTGACCAAGGGTAATTTTGATGTAAACCTCTTTCCCTTTAATTTCCTTTCCGAAAATCCACAAGTCTGGTCCGCCATTCACTACGTCTGAAATGGGGCCTTCAGAATAATTCCTCATGGTTCAGTTCTCCCAAAATGTTCTGGACATCTTTCTTCCGAATTTCGAGGTCGGCGATTGTCTGAATATTCTTCGGCCTGCTTAAAATCAGGATTTCCCAAATCTTTAATTTCACTTTAAAGTTGTTCAAAAAACTTTCAAGTTCATTTAAATCCATCATGATATTGTATCAGGGTGATTAATCGCCCATAAAAACAGGCCGGTTTAAGCTAAAACACCTTTTCATGAGGGGAACCCAGGATTAAAATATAAAATTTTTCATACTGCAAATATACAGCATTTTCTGAAAAAATCACGTTAACGTGATTTTTTCAGAAA
>JAGWYI010000441.1 GCA_018969455.1 Bacteroidota bacterium
AACTGGCTCTGAAGCGCCCAAATCGGTACTGCTTTGCGGTTTAAGCAAGGCGACTGCCCCCATGTCGTTTTGTTTACGTGAAGGCGTACAAAAAGAAAAAACCTGTTCCATAGGGTCGGCACTGCTTGCGTGTACCAGCACATTTCCAAAAATATCATATAAATTAAAATCGCCTTCCCAGGCTAAGGTGCCCGATTTTAATATCAATTTGTAGCAAGTAACATCATCTGTACAAAGCGGAATGCTAAATATGCCAGATCCCGGAAATTCCCGAGCCGCCAGGAGCGCATTATTCTGTTTGCGCAATTCAATTTTTAAAACGCCAAACTGTGAATTGGCCCGGGCTTCCAGGTAGGCTCCATCCACATTTCCGTTAAATTTAAAGAATATGGAATCATTGTGTACATCCTCGTCTGATAAACCGTTTGGCAATACGGTGTTGGCATAAAAAAAATTGACACCCTCAACCAGACCGCTGAGCGGAATTAAAATGGTATCCTGTGCGCCACTTTCCAGTTGTCCGTTCCAATTCAAGGATTGATAGTTCTGGCTGTTGACTTTCCATTGAATAATTGCACTTTTCAGGCTATCCGCACCTGCATTTTTCAGGATAAATTCCAAATTGTAATCAGTACCGCAAATAACACCGGGAAAATTGGCCCTTCCAGCAGCCTGGGCATCGTTGGAGGTAAGATGGCGTACTTGCGCGCGCAGGGTGTCATTTCTGGAAAAATTATCCAGGCCCCAGGATGTTACAATGACAAAATTGTAATATTTGCCCAGGGTTTGTAGATTCACCGGAGTCGTGAACACATGGTCAACATTGCCTCCTGGCGCCACTTTTGCTGCAATCGAGTTTGAGACCACCAAATTGCCATCCAAAAACAGCGTAATTTGAAAATTAGAAGCAGTATCGAGCCCATTGTTAAAAATACGGGCTTTCACATATTCGGAACTGCCCAGCATATTGGAGGGTTTGGGTTCCATTAGTGCAATAGGTGTTACGTCATAGGTGTCTCTTTCAATTTGAAAATTGCCTATCCGGGTTGCCCAGTTGCCACTTCCCGGCTGATATTCACCTGTATACCAAAAGGTTCTGCCATCTTCCGGATCAACTGCCATATTGCTGTAATCACCCCAACGCTGATCATTGTGAAGGGCTTCTCCCTCTTTCAAAACGTACTCCGAAATGGTCATTTCGCCCAAAGGATCGCCTGATCTCCTACCTGTTAGGCGCAAGCCAGGAAATACATTGGTTTCACTGGTTACTGTATAGCCCAAAGCTACATTTCCCAAAGCATCCATGCTGAGCGTACCAGTAAACCGATTGGTTGTTTTATCTGCACCGTAAGTTCCTTGTTGGTAAATAGACCAGGGTGAATTCCCAGTGCGTCGCAACTCATACCAGCGCACCTGGGCGTCTCCGCCCGGGCCCACTATACCCGAAACATCGGCCACATGATTCAGCACAATCGATTCGTGGTCGCCAAAATTTTGATAGGGCGCCCGATACATGATGATGTTTTCAAGTGCGGTAATTCGATTGTTGGCAGGCTGCGGCTGATCAATACAATCGAAAAGTCCGGAGTAACACACTTTGGTTTCAAAGGGAGCCGGAAACAATTGAATGGGTCCTGTAAGTGTGCTCAGGTCTGGATCGCTCCAATTGGGTCTTACTTCCCACATTTGAAGTTGGTCTACCCCGCCATTCCAGGCATCGTCGTATACACGCATAATATAACCGGGAGTGCCGGGCGGGGGCGCGGCGCCCATTTCCCAGTCTACCCCAGTAGCCGGTTGATATTGAATCCCTAAATAATTGGGCATTTGAAAGCGGTGTACCTGAAATGAAGGCGCACCGTTCAAGATGGCGTCTCGTTCCAGGGCAAAACCGGCACAGGTGTTTCCATTAACTATTTCATTGGCTGTTACAAAATAGGCATTGTTCCAAACATACAATTTGGGATAATCAGGAAAACCCAGCGTCGAAAAAACGTAAGCTTTCCAGCCATCTGTAGGGTCGCTGGTGTTGGAAATGGCCATCAGCAGCTGATTGACGCCAAAATCCTGCATTTCCATCATCAGCCAGCGCTGTGCAGCATGATCATATTGAACAATTGGGTCGCCTATGCTGCCCAGCCCCACTTGTGACCAGATGGTGCTGGTTAGCGCCGGACCATAAACCGAATTTCCTTGTTTGTCCCATATTTGAAACCAGGATCCGCCAGCGGCATTTACCATCTGGATATAATGGTTTTTGCCCACATCGCCAACCGGATCGGGAGGTGTTATGCCGCTGAGATCGCCAATGCCATCTATGTTCAAATTGGTGCGCAATTGAGGGCTCAGCTTGCGCGTTTGCGGTTGTTCCTTGAATAAAGGGTCGCCGTTTTGGGGCTGAGGATTTGGATTATTTAAATCGTTGGCTTTGAAATAATTGCGTTTTGTCCAAGTCTTCCCCTCCCTCATGATCGGGGTGGTTTGCGGCGTCAAAGTACGCAAAGGCGGAATCGCCCCGGCCAGTGTACCCGATGAGCGCATGGGTTTGTAAGACTGGGGAATATCCCATTCTCTGGGGTTTTGTAAAACCTGTGCATAGGCGCTTGTAAGGAGCAAGGCCGAAAAAAGCGTGAATAGAAATTTCATATCTTGGGTTTAAAAGTCTTGCGTTCTGGCGATTTGGGTGCTGAAAACTGTTCTTTTTCGTTTGGAATAGGCATGTCTGCATCGGGAGGCATCAAAGGATTTTCCCGTTGAAACTCTGGTTGCTGTATTTCACGGGGCGGGGCATTTTTTAGTCGCCTGCTCGCGCGCGAAGGCAATTGGGGTCGCAATGCATATAACACATAAATAAACAAGAAAACCACAATGACCCAGCCCAAAAATTCAGGCGGTTGAATTCGGGTAACAGGCTCAAAATCAATACCTTCCAGATCATCACCCAAGTCGGGTAAAGATGTATAACCTGCACCCAGTCGTTTCTGACCCAATGCCTGCTTCTGTTCATTCAAATTGCGTTGCAGGCTTTTTATCTCCCGCTCCAACTCTTTGGTCAACAATAAAAAGCCTTCTTCTCTTGGCTGAATCTGCATCAAGGGCCGGGCCGGGCCCAATTGTTTGAAATGGGCAAGGCGTGACTTATCCTTCCAATTGGATGGTCGGAAAATAAGGGGGAAAATACGCAAATAGGAATCGCCGATTTGGATGTAACGCTGCACGGCAAGGGTAATTTCTGCTGCAACTTGCGTATCCTGCATCGATTTGTGGCTTGTAATAAACAGATAAATATGCGCCCGTTCCAAACGCTGCTGCATTACCTTTGCATAATCATTGCGCTGATCGGGCGGACTGTACCAAAACAAAAGCAATTGCCAGGGCAAACTCAAAGGCTCAGGATCTGGCGGATCCTCATGATACCAGATGTTTACCTCATTCTGCATCGGATACAGCCATTCCAGCAAACGCGCTAAATCCGGCTTGTCATCCGGAGTACATGATATGTAAACATTTATTTTGACAGACTCCATAATTCCACTGTAATATCGGCTTTTGCGGAATAAGCCCAAACCGTTTGGAAGGCCCGAAGCAAATGTAGTGCGATAAATTGGGCACTTTCGTCGCTTTTTTTAGTTCTTTGCCTAAAGACCGGCATTTTTGCGCAGAATTTAAAAACGAATATAAACACATGTCTGATATGATCACAACAAAAGCGCTTTTTACAGCAGATGGCCAGGACGAGCGAAGCCTGGAGTTCCTCGCCAACGCCATTGAACGAAACAATTTGCCCGGTTTCGATTATTTCGAATTCAAACGTGCCGTCTTTACCCTCATGCAAATGCAACTGGATGAAGCAACCGCTCAAAAAAGCGCATTTACGACTGCCGCTACCCTCGGTCTGACGAAAGACAAACTCATCGAAACGGCATCCTATTACCACGATGTGCTTATTAAAGAAAAAGACCAGTTTGATAAAGCACTGGAAAACCAAAATACACAAAAAATTGCCAGTC
>JAGWYI010000442.1 GCA_018969455.1 Bacteroidota bacterium
ATTTTGTAACAAGCCTTTAAAGAACAATATAAATGCGAAACAAGAAACTCGGTCTTAATTATTCAGCATAACAGGCATTACGAGCATCAAAATATCGCGTTCTTGATTGGTCTCCTCAATGGGTGTCAGAATTCCTGCACGAGAGGGCGTTGAAAATTCCATACGCACTTCTTCACCATCCAGAACACCCAACATTTCAACCAAAAATTTCGCATTAAAAGCGATACGCAGCGCATCCCCTTCGTAATTGCAAGGCATTTGTTCGGTAGCTTCGTTGGAAAAATCGAGGTCTTGCGCAGAAACCGTCAGACTTTTGTCGGCCACATCAAGTACCACCTGGTTGGTGGTTTTGTTGGCATAGATGGCGATGCGTTTGAGTGAATTTTGTAAATCCAACCGGCTGGCAGTCATCACATTGGGATTATCGACGGGAATAACTGCGTTGTAATCGGGGTACCGTGCATCGATAAGGCGGCAAACCAGTTTAATGGATCCGAAAGAGAAGAAGGCATTTGCCTTATTGAATGAAATGGTTACGGCATCATTGGCGGGAAGCGCATTTTTGAGCAGGTTCAGGGCCTTTTTGGGCACAATAAAGGTGGTATTTACGTCACCGGCCAGTTGGTGGGTGGTATATTTCACCAGTTTGTGGGCATCTGTTGCCACACAAACGAGTTTATTGTATTCTACCTGAAAGTAAACGCCGGTCATGGCCGGGCGCAATTCGTCGCTTGAGGTGGCGAAAACTGTTTTATTGATGGCTTCGAGCAGGTATTGGCTGTTGATTTTGACAGTTTCAACTTCATCCGGTTCGGGAATATTGGGATATTCGGCGCCATTTTCACCAGCGAGTTTGTATTTGCCGTAAGAAGAGGTAATTTCGATGCCGTAATTATCTTCCTGGATGGTAAACGTCACGGGTTGTTGGGGCAAGGCTTTGAGGGTATCCAGCAGGATTTTTGCCGGAATGGCCACAGTAAAATCATCATCGGCCAACACATCAATGGTGGTAGAAATGCTGGTTTCAAGATCAGTGGCGGCGATTGAAAGTTGTTTATTTTCTATTTTAAACAGATAATCCTCCAAAATAGGCAAAACCGGGTTGGAACCGATGGCGCCGCTGGCAATCTGCAACTGTTTCAATAATTCAGAAGACGAAACGCTGAATTTCATAGGAATGAGTGAGGATAGATGATGATTTCAGAAATATCGATTGCATAAAAAGTGAACCCTGGCGGCAAAAAATTGTTTCAATTCATCACCAGGCTGTTGAATCTGCTGCAAAAATAACACGTTTTACTTGGGTTCTCGTGGAAAATAGCTAACAAGCTGTTGAAAAAGTTGCGGTTTCTTTTCCATTTGATCCATTTCAATGAAAAATGGATGATTTTCCCAGGATGGATTGATTTTTTGGTGTAAGGTTTTTGTTTGCTGTTTACTTATGGTTTTAAACCTGTACTTTTGCGCCCCAATTGGGATGAAGAACCCTGTTTGTTCAAAACTTGCCCGTTGATATTTCCCTTACATGCTGAACAGAAAAAATGCGCCGCTTGTACAAGAGTTTGTCCAGTTGGATTTACCCAATCCTGAATTAATCCATTTAGACAATGGTATACCGGTGTACATATTGGATTATCCGGGGCAGGAAATCGTTAAAATCGAAATTGTTTTTCGGGCGGGTAGGCCTCAGGAGCAAAAAAGGATGGTTGCCCGTGCCTGTGCGCGCATGTTGCGCGAAGGCAGTTTGCAAAACAGCGGCGCCGACATTTCCGAATTTTTCGACTTTTATGGAGCTACCCTGAATGCGCCCAGCAATTTGGACACCACCAATTTGGCATTGTTTTGTTTGAAAAAATATACAGACATTCTTTTGCCTAAAATGGCAGAGGTCTTGCTGGAACCAGCCTTTCCAACGCATGAGTTGAATACTTTTTGCCGAACCGGTATACAGGAGTTGATGGTAGATTTGGAAAAAGTTGAAATTCAGGCTTATCGCAAAATCACCGAGTTGATTTTTGGAGAAAACCATCCATATGGATACAACTCTACCCCGGAAGATTTCCGGGCCTTGCAAAGGGAAGACTTACAAATATTTTACAATCAGTGGTTTACACCACAAAATGCCATCCTCGTTGCATCAGGCAGTATTGATGCGCGCATACGCGCGCTGCTAAACCAATGTTTGGGTCAATTCCAACGTACTGGCTTGCTACCCCAATTCCACCAGGATGTTTTGACGTCCCAGCCAAGTCGAATGCATCTGCCCCACCCTGGTTCGCTCCAAACAGCCATTAAAATTGGCCGTTCCACTTTCACGCGACAACATCCAGACGCTTACGGTTTTTTTGTACTCAATACCATTTTGGGAGGCTATTTTGGTTCTCGCCTGATGGCCAACATTCGGGAAAAAAGAGGATATACCTATAATATTTACGCATCCAGCGACCACTATTTGCACGGAGGCTGTTTTTACATTGCAACCGAAGTGAATCGGGAAAAAACCAATGCCACCATCAAGCAGATATTTGCCGAATTAAGACGTTTGCGAGAAACCCCCGTTGCCGAAGAAGAACTGCATATGGTTCGAAACTACCTCCTCGGAATGATGCTCAATGGCCTGGATGGGCCGCTTAATACAGCAGATGTGATAAAAGGACTGGTGCTTGAAAACCAAAACAAACAGGATTTTCAATACATGGTTGAAACCATCCGGAACATTTCGGCGCCTCAAATACAGGAATTGGCGCAGCGTTACCTGCAAGAAAAAGACCTTTGGGTAGTCACCGCAGGCGGATAGAAGAATCACCTTAAGGAAAAAGCCGGGAATTTCCGGATATTTGTGTATTTTTAAAACTGTTGCACAAAATACACGAAAATCCTGTGTAATTTTGCGCGCTCGTTTTCTATTTTTGCCACCATGAGATGGGTTAAAAAACTGGGGAAACGCGGATAAGCCATCTCCTATCAATTCTACAGACATCTTAAATACAACTTCGCATTGAACTTTCTGAAATTTTTCAAACAGGAATTAGCAGTTGACCTGGGTACCGCCAATACCCTGATTATGGTAAACGATCAGGTGGTGGTAGATGAACCATCCATCGTTGCAATAAACCGACGTACAGGAGAAACAATTGCCGTTGGGCATCGCGCAATGCAGATGCACGAAAAAACGCATGAAAATATCAAAACCGTTCGTCCCTTAAAAGACGGTGTAATCGCCGACTTTCAGGCTGCTGAAGCCATGATAGAAAGCATGATTCGGATGGTAGGACGCCGGAGTACCTTGTTTAGCCACTTGAAAATGGTAATTTGTATTCCAAGCGGGATTACAGAAGTGGAAAAACGCGCTGTATTTGACTCTGCCGACCATGTAGACAGCAAGGAAACCTATCTGATTCACGAACCCATGGCTGCGGCATTGGGAATCGGTCTCAACATTGAAGAACCGATAGGGAACATGATCATCGATATTGGTGGTGGTACCACTGAAATTGCGGTTATTGCCTTGTCGGGCATCGTTTGTGATCAGTCTATCCGAATAGCGGGCGACGAACTCACCAACGACATCATGGGATATATGAAACGAGAACACAACATGCTCATTGGCGAACGCACCGCAGAGCAAATAAAAATTCATGTTGGTTCTGCGCTCCATGAACTTGACAACCCTCCTGCCGACTATGCGGTGAATGGCCGCGACTTGATGACCGGTATTCCCAAGCAAATTAAGGTAAGTTATCAGGAAGTTGCCTATGCGTTAGACAAAAGCATCAGCAAAATTGAAGATGCCATTCTTCGTGCCTTGGAAATGACGCCTCCCGAGCTGGCTTCTGACATTTACAAAACAGGTATTTACCTGACGGGCGGTGGCGCCTTGCTACGCGGGTTGGATAAACGCCTGGAGCAGAAAACAAAGTTGTCTGTACACATTGCCGATGATCCTTTGCGTGCTGTGGTACGCGGCACTGGCATGGCGCTGGCCAATACCCAACA
>JAGWYI010000443.1 GCA_018969455.1 Bacteroidota bacterium
CCCAGGTCGCCTGTCGTAATAATGCCCGTTTTCATGCCTTTCTCTTTCAAAATTGCCGGCAACTGACGCACCGGACGCCCTTTGGGGTCCACTCCCACCGCACGATTGTTGGTCTTGATGCCCGTGGCAAATGCCGTAGAGCCCGGCGCCGAATCGGTGATGTAACTATCAGCCGAACTGGTTTTCGACATGCCGGTATACCGCATGTTAAACACATTCAGGGCGCCCCGATTGGCGGTATAAGCCGCATACAATTGGGGCATCGCCATGCCATCTCCGATTAACAATATCACGTTTTTAACCCGTGATACAGCCCCGTCATTGCGGTACATCGGAACATAACAAGCGTAAGGCGCTTCGGTGGGGAGATATTCCCGATCAGACAAGGTTTGCATAAATGTGGCAGCAGTCTCTATCAAATCCGTATTTATCCAGTCAACTTTTAATTGCATCAGCTGATACCATGCGTTTATACCATCAGGGGCGTTCCAAAAAC
Organism: Bacteroidota bacterium; assembly: GCA_018969455.1. Lineage (GTDB taxonomy): Bacteria > Bacteroidota > Bacteroidia > Chitinophagales > Saprospiraceae > M3007. Next base: position 497 of record JAGWYI010000443.1, read on the forward strand.
GAACCCTCCGACCCAAAGCATGTGCCCGCCCAATCACTGAATCCAATCGATGCTTTTCAAACAGGGTTAAAACGCCTTTCCCATTCCACTGCGCAAATTCGGCAAAATTTCCGCTCAACATGGCTATTTTAGAAAGCACTTTATCTGAATACGTATCCTCCACATTTCCATCAAAATAAATAAAAGATGGATAATTAGGAAAAGTACTTACCGGAGGTTTGTTGCCGCTGATCAAAATCTGAATAAACTTACTTTTAATAATTTCAGGATAACGATGCAACAATTTGACCAAGGCATCAAGGGTACTCGCTCCTTCGGTTTTCAAATCAATCATCAACTGCAGTTTACGCGTGGTATCGGAATCAAGATAACCTTGGTTTTTACGCAAACATTCTTTTAAAGGATCCAGATAAAGCGCCTCCAAACTACGCTTCGGGTCGAGCTCCGAAGCTTCATGCGCCACTAAAATCCGATTTTGGACATAAAAAACATCTACTTCTATGGAACCAAAATTGTGATAATAAGCGCTCCAAAACGGAATTTCATGCACATAATCGTTATGGGCATGCAGCGTGCGTGCACTGTACTGCATGGGCTGTGCATACAAAATGCCACCTGCGCTTAAAAAAATGGCAAAAACAAGACGGAAATACATAGCGCCCAAAGGTACATGTATGCCTTTGAGCGCTATCTTAATTCTGAATTATCTTTTAATCAATTTTCAACCACAAAACGTGTGGTTATCAGGGTACCGTCTGCCGTTTTTACCTGCAATACATACCATCCTACAGGCGTTTTCTCCGGCATTTGAACGTTGAACACGGCGCCACCCAATACCTCAGGCTGCTGATATACCTGTCTTCCCAATTCGTCATAAACCTGTAGTTGCAGCTTTTGGTCTGCCCAGGGCGTTAAATCAACAAAAAATCCGCCTGCATTCGGATTGGGAAACAAAACAAGGTCGTTTGTACGCTCTAAATGGGTGTCGGAATCTTGCTGCGCTTCCCGATTTTGGGTGATCGGACTTACCGGACAATTAAAGGTGTTCAAATAAGCATCGTATTGTACCTGGGGCGCAAGCCTACTGCTGATGTTGAAGAAATTGGGTCGGATTTGCTTCGGTAAAACAATTGTAAACGTGGCCGATTGCCCATTTGAAATACTGTCGGCGCCCGATTTAAACCGAATAGAGTAAAATGGACTGTAATTCGGATTGCGTACCAAATATTTTCGGCCCTCGGCACTGTTGTAAATGCTGTTGTTGCCCGGTTGAACGGCCTCAACCCCAAGCGGCAGTTCTATTGCGGTATAAATCAACTTATTGGAACAAGCATTGGTAACGCGGAAGGTGTACGCATATTCCCCATTGCTGTAAGTGTTGATGCGCATCAGCTCGTACTTGACGCATCCGTTGATTTTCACATCACAGGCAGCTTCCTCCACAACTTTTACGGTAAAACAGCAAGTGGCCGTTGCGGAACAGTAATCCCGCGCTGTGTAACACACCGTAGTAAGACCCACCGGAAAATTCGCACCTGATGCGGGGCCAGTGCTGCGTTCCAGATCGATCCCCGCGCAATTGCAATTGCTGCTGGCTACCGGAACAGAATATTGTACCACAGATCCGCCCGAACCCGGCAAACTCGCTACTTGTACATTGGTGGGACAAACCAAACTCAATTGTGCGGATTGAGGACTTGAATACGACAAAATGTAATTTATAATAGTATCACAATCAACGCCAAATCCAGGCAAAAGGCCTTTTACAATGCCCGGAGAATTATAAGTTTGCCCTCCTATCACCACTGAACTTCCCGGACAAAAAGAAATGCTTGAATCTTTTGTGATTTGGTTCTTAACGGAAATGAATATCGCCAGCAGAGTGTCACAGTCCTGGTTGGTTTGGGCAGGAATCAAATCCAGATATTGCCCTGCCTGCGTATATACCTTTCCCAAAACACTTACGGAGCCGCCCGGACAAATTGAAAGGCTTGTATCTCTTGTTATTTGGTTTTTAACGGTAATATTCAAGGTAAGCAGGGTATCGCATTCCTGGGCATTTTGGGCAGGAATTAAATCCTGAAATAGCCCTGCCTGCGTATAAACCTTTCCTAAAACACTTACGGAGCCACCCGGACAAATTTGATAGGACCGAACAACACTCGTTTGTTGTTTAAAAATGACCTGCAAACGAAGTACAGTATCGCAGGCAATACTGGAAAAAGACGGAAGGGTATCAAAGAAAATTCCTTCCTGATCATATTGAATGCCATTGATGGTTACCGAGGAGCCAGGGCAAATATAGGCTGTGTCAAACCGGAAAGGTTTGGGCAAGGTGTTTAAGAAATACAAAACCACGGTATCGCACCCACTGGTTGCCGAAACAGTATCGCGCACCAATCCGGATTCATCGTAAAAAATGCCATTGATGCTTACACCAGTGCCCGGGCAAAAATAAACCTGTTGCTCCCTGGTTTGGTAAGGCAATTGGGTAATAAATGTGGTAACCACTGTATCACAGGCATTGCCCAAACTGGCCGGAATGGTATCCAGGAAAATACCGCCTTGATTAAATTCCAACCCGTGAAGCATGATGGATTTTCCAGGACAAATGACCCCGCTTTGAGTCAGAGAAGGCCAGGGCTTGACCGCCACGCCAATTTGATCGGTTTGGGTGTTGCCGCAGGCATCGGTAACTGTTAAGCTAAACTGTCCGTTGAATTTGATAAACAGGGAGTCGTTGGCCGAACCATTCGACCAGTTGTATTTGTAAAAAACAGGGCCAGGCGTCAAAATGGCAGTTTCCCCGGCGCATATGCTTTTATTGCTTTCCAATTCCAAGGTGGGTTGAACAGGTAATTGCACCACAAAACTGTCGAGGTTGTTGGTATAGTTGCATTCTTCCAAATTGGTTACCGGAAAATCATCGAAAGAAAATGGAGCCGATAATACCCCGTCAAAATTGACCAAAGCAAACAATTTTACCCCGTTTTTAACAAATGAACTACCCAATTCTGTACGCAAGTCACTTATTTCGAAAACTTTACAAGAGTCTGCTCCCTCGGTGTCAAAGGTAAAATTTCCAATGTTTTGGGCCGCTTGCTGCGTCGGATTAGCATCGTAAAAGGCAACCTGTATGGAACTGGGCAATTTTCCGCCATCCTGGTCGCAAATGCGCAATTCGAGGTTAATATCACCTTCGCCACAGGTGGTCTTTACCAAATCAACCACAAAATCATTGCCTGCTGGACACAAATTGGGCGGTACGCAATCCGGACACAAAAACTGCTCAAACAATACGCCTGATACAGCTTGTAAGGATTGATTGCTGGTGTTCGCGGTACTCAATTTGGTGTTCAAAAGAATGTTGCCGCTAAACGGATTCGAAATTTCCTGATAATCCAAATCAATCGCTTCCAGCTGGGCACAGCTGTCTTTTACGTTGCCATCCAGATCCAATCGCAGCAAATATGCATCATT
>JAGWYI010000444.1 GCA_018969455.1 Bacteroidota bacterium
TAGGCGACCTGCTCTATTCGGTATAACTGTTTGAGTGTCAGAGTATAGCGCACAGACATTTTGTGCTTGCCCAGGGTGTCCACCACATAAGAACAATCGGCATTCAGGTATCCCCTTTGGCGCATCTGGTTTTCAAAATTGAGGGCCGTACGTGAAGTAAGCGTTGGGTTGTATATGGTGGGTGCTTCTGCCACTTTTTTCATAATCCAGCGTGCATTTCGTCCGGATTTATGCTTAAATTTGTAATAAAGCCACAAGCGGGTATAAAAAAAGTAAAATGATTTCCGATTGGGTTGTTGCTTGAAATAAGGCGCTAGTTCGTATTGAATGGGCGTGCGTTCGCCAATGCCAAGTCGTTTTTCTGCTTTAATTTCCAGGGTGTTTTTAACAAGCAAACGTTCTCCTTTGGCTTCATCCAGATGCTTCGTAACATTGCAGCTGCCCAGCGCAAGTGCGGTGAACAGCAACAGATAAAGCGGAAAACGAACATTCATAAATTGTAACATATATTCACAACAACAAAAACCGGGCTAATGCTTTCTGCAAACCAACAAAAACGAATTTCGAGCCTTTCCATGAAGAAATTCCGGCAAAAGTATCGAAAATTCATCGTGGAAGGGGAAAAAATGGCGGCTGAAGTATTGTCACAGCCTAACTTTCCACTGGAATCTGTTTTCGCTACGGAACGTTGGGCAGCCGCTAATCCCGACCTGTTGAAGCCGTTTTTGCATAAATTTAACCTGGTGTCGGAATCCGACTTGAAAAAAATATCCAATTTGACCACCCCCAATCAGGTATTGTTGATTGCAGATATGCCCGAAACGTTGCCTGAACCTGCACTTTTGCGCCCGGATATTTGTTTGTATGCCGATGGCATTCAAGATCCCGGCAACTTAGGCGCTCTGTGGCGCATTGCAGACTGGTTTGGTTTTTCGGCGCTGTTTTGTGCGCCGGATACGGTTGATGCTTACAGTCCAAAGGTAATCCAGGCAACCATGGGCGCCTTTTTGCGCGTACCCACAACCGAAATCGCCCTGCCTGATTTGCTGAAAGCCCTGCCCGAACACCTTGTCATGGGCGCCGTACTCGATGGCACACCGGTTTTTAAGGTAAATCCGCCTGAAAAAGGCATTCTGGTAATCGGCCGGGAAGGCAGGGGACTCAGCGCCGAAGCCGAAGCTTTGTTGCAGCTGCGCCTCACCATACCCAAACACCCGCTCGGCGGCGCCGAATCGCTCAATGCGGGCGTCGCTGCGGGTATTCTCGCAGCAGCCTTGAGGCGCAATTCCTGAACAGCCCCAAATCGCTCATCTGACAAAAACAACATTTCCTTTCCGGTACAGCCAATTCTGGTCGACATTTCTGCACAAACATTTCAAACTGCGGTTATCTTCGCCCTTGATAACTAAATCAATTAACTCACCATGATGGACTTTCGCAAATACCTTCCCCTCATCCTCATCGGCCTGGTGGTCGTACTCATATTCAGCATGTGCGGCTCTTACAATGGCGCTGTAGGAAAGGAAGAAAATGTTAAAAAAGCCTGGTCGCAGGTGGAAAACCAATACCAGCGCCGGGCCGACCTTATTCCCAATCTGGTAAATACGGTAAAGGGGTATGCCAACTTCGAACAACAAACCCTCACAGCAGTGGTGCAGGCACGTGCCGCGGCAACCCAAACCAAATTGGATCCCAATCAGTTGACACCTGAGAACATTCAGCGTTTCGAGCAGGCGCAACAGGGTCTTTCCGGCGCGTTGGGCCGCCTGTTAATGGTAACCGAAAATTATCCCGATCTGAAAGCCAACCAGAATTTTCTTGGTTTGCAACAACAATTGGAAGGCACCGAAAACCGCATTTCCGTTGAACGCAAAAACTTCAACGAGGCGGTGAACGATTACAATTCCAGCATCCGCCGATTCCCTACCAATTTGTTGGTGGGCATGTTCGGCTTTACACCGAAAGGTTATTTCCAGTCTACTGCCGGGTCCGATCGCGCTCCGGAAGTCAAATTCTAGCACATGCTCTTTACCAAAACGGAGGAAGCACAAATCGTGCAAGCCATCCGGGCTGCCGAAAACAACACCAGCGGCGAAATCCGGGTGTATGTGGAAGATTTTTGCCTGCGCGACCAACCCGTGGAACGCGCCGCAGAACTCTTCCACCTCTTCGGCATGTTCAACACCCGCCAACGCAACGCGGTGCTGATATACCTGGCCGATAAATCGCGTCACTTTGCCTTTTGGGGCGATGTGGGCATCAACGAAGCCGTCGGATTTGGTTTCTGGAATGCCGAAAAACAATTGTTTAAAGCCCACCTCCAGCGCGACGATGCCGCTGCCGGACTCTGCGCGGTGATTGAAAAAATGGGTGAAAAACTGAAAACCTTTTTCCCGGCCGATCCGGATGACAATCCAAACGAACTGCCCGATGAAATCATTTATGGATAGTTTGAGGCAAATGGGCAAACCATTGAATGCCGGCCTGCTCACGGCTATGCTGGCAGTCTTTTTGCCCCTTTTCCTGCACGCGCAAAAAGATGTTTTTCCACCCAAACCCGAACCTGCCGTGTATGTGCACGATTACACGGGTTGGCTGGATGCCGGACAAAAATCGGCGCTTGAAAGCAAGTTGCGCCGGTATTACGATTCTACTTCCACCCAAATTGTGGTTATGATACGCCCCGATCTGGGCGACTACGACAAGGCAGGGTATGCCTTTGAGTTGGGCAACCGCTGGGGCATTGGTAAAAAAAGCAAGAACAACGGCGTGGTGATGCTGATCAAAAGCCAGCCACCCGATCGCGGCATTTTTATCGCCACCGGATACGGCACCGAAGGCGCCCTGCCCGATATTCTGGCCGGGCAAATTGTGCGCAATACCATGGGGCCTTATTTTCGCCAGCAACAGTATTACGAAGGCATCAATGCCGGACTCGATGCAATCATCGGGGCTTTAAAAGGCGAGTTCAGCAACGATTCGGAGCCGGGCGATGCCACAGCGGGTGTCGTTGTATTGCTTGTTTTGTTCTTCATTTTCATAATCGTGATGATTTTTGTAGCCCGTGCGGCCAAAAAAGGCACACGTATGATCAGTCGCTCCGGCGGCGGCAGTTCCTGGGGGCCCGGTGGCTTCGGCGGTGGCTCTGGCTGGGGCGGCGGAAGCAGCGGCGGTTCAAGCTGGGGCGGCGGTGACGGTGGCAGTTTTGGGGGCGGCAGCTTTGGCGGCGGCGGCGCAGGTGGTGATTGGTAAAGCAAAACAGCTATGAGTATTCAAAATTCCATGATATTCGCCGCGCCATCTGTATTGCACGGCATGGGCGTATTTGCAGCCCGCAACATCGAAGAAGGCGAGGTGATTGAAATTTGCCCGGTTCTGTTGTTTCCCAAATCAGAATTGGAACATATCCGGCGTACCATGCTGGAGAATTATTACTTCGATTGGGGCGACGATGATGCCTGGTATGCCATTTGCCTGGGCTACGGCTCGCTTTATAACCATTCCTACCAACCCAACGCAGAGTACGGGATGGATTTTGAATTAAATACCATCGACTTTTATTGCATCAAGCCCATTCCCGCAGGCGAAGAGATCCTCATCAACTACAACGGCGACGCAGAGAATCAGACAAAAGTGTGGTTCGAAGACCCGGATCATCCTGTTCATAAAACGCGCCCGCAATGAAAAAAAAGGACGAATTGACCTATAGCAGCGCCTACGAAGCCTTGCAGCAAATCGTAACGGCCCTGCAAAACGAACAAATCAGCATCGATGATTTGCCTGCGCAAAGTGCCCGGGCGACCGAACTGGTGCAGTTTTGTAAAAATCAGCTGCGGCAAACCGAGGAAGCGGTGGCAGGGTTGGTGGGGGAATTACCTGGAGGGAATTAATATAAAAACGTAGAGGGGATTTTAAAACAAAGGCACAAAGTGTTTCGTGTCAAAATCCCCTCTATGATTAGTGTTAAA